>NZ_QUJZ01000013.1:0-142399 GCF_003480845.1 Blautia sp. TM10-2
GCTCTCGCTGACAGCTTAGTTATAATAACACCGCCCAAAGCAAAAGTCAACACATTTTTTCGAATTTTCTTATTTTTAGAAAAATATAGTTAATTCTGCATATTTTGTATTTTATCTGACTATTTACAATCTATCCGAAACCGTCCAAAAGAAAAGGCGCCTTCCGGCGCCCTTTCCCTTTCAACTCTTATTTCTCACGTTTACGATAAACAACTGCTCCGACCACTGCTGCTGCAGAAACGCCGAGCAGGATCACCCACAGCATCACCTGTGTGCGGTCTCCCGTGTCCGGACTCTTTGTTGCTTTCTTCAGATAGAATACGGTATCCGCCTGGCCCTTGCTTGAAACGATCGAAATCGTATGCTTGCCTTCTGCCAGACTCTTTGTATACTCTGCCTTCAGCGTAACCTGCGTATTCTCTTTTCCAGCCGTCACATAATTCTTCGCATCAATCTCTTTCTGGTCGATGAGAACCTTTTTGAGATCCTTTGCTTCAAAATCTGCGGTGAAGGAAAGCTCCTTGCCCTGCATACCTGACTGATTGACTCCTTTGGTAATCTTCGGAAGATTCTGCGCAGTCATCGGTTTCTGTTTCAGGCCGGCAATCGCTTTTTCCAGCGCTGCCGCATAACCATCCACCATCTTCTGCTCCGTGATATTCTTTCCGCGTACAATCGCTGCTTTTGCATCATTGACTGCTTTTACGCTCTCGTCCGTGTATTTCTTCAGATCGTTTGGAATCTTCTTCACTGCGGCATCTACTTTGCTGTAGTCCGCATCTTTATACGTAAGGCCGGCAATCGCTGCCTCGATCTTTTTTGCGTAACCGTCTACGCTCTCCTGCTCTGTGACCGGCCGCTCGGTTACGACGCTGTTCTTTGCATCTTCCAGTGCTTTTACAGACGCATCGGTATACAGACGGAGGTCCGCCGGAATCTTTTTGATGGCTTCCTCTACTTTGGAATAATCTGCTTTCCGAACCTGCAGTCCTGCCAGTGCATTTTCAATTGCTGCTGCCCAGCCGTCTACTTCTGCCTGATCCAGAATGGTTTTTCCACTTTCTACGCTGTTGATCGCTGTCTGAAGCGGCTGAATGCTTTCTTCCGTATAAATACTCAGATCATTCGAAACTTTGGCAAGAGCCGCGTCTACGGCGCTGTAGTCCGCCGGTTTCAGGGTCAGTCCGTCAAGAGCTGCTTTCAGGTTCTCTGCAAACTGATCGACTTCCTCCTGCCTGCTGTCATCCAGATCCCATACAATGGCTTCTTTTGCCGCATTCAGTGCTTTTACACTCTTTTCGGTATAAATGGATAAGTCTTTCGGAATCTTTCCCAGGAGTTCTTCCACTCCCTGATAATCTGCCGGAACCGGTTTGCGTACCAGTGCTGCAATTGCATTCTCCAGTGCTTCCGCATAAGCATCAACTGCCTGCTGCTCTTCTATCGTTTTGGTGCGGTCGATGGATGCAATGACTGCATTCAGTGCTTCCACGCTCTCTTCCGTATAGATAGAAAGATCTCCCGGAACTTTGGCAAGTACTGCATCAACTTCTGTGTAATCTGCGCCAAGAAGCGTCAGTGTGTTTACTGCTGTCTGAATGGCTGCCGCATAACCATTTACGGTTTCCTGTTCAGCTGATGGCAGGTTCTCTTTTACCGCATCTTTTGCTTTCTGAACAGCTGCCGCGCTTTCTTCTGTATACCGGCCCATGTCCTCCGGTATCAGCGCCAGCGCTTCTGTTACTTTGGTGTAATCTGCGGCTTTTACAATCACAGTGAATTCCTGTGTGAAGTCAACGCCGGTTTTCTTTCCGTCTTTGATTGTCGCCAGAAGTTTTACGGTTCCGGCATTCGTTACTTTCAGGTTTGTGCCGTCTAAAACAGCACCTGTCATTCCGGCATCCGTGATTTCCCATGTGATCTGTTTCTGATCTGCATTTTCTGGAACTGCTTTGCCCGTCAGTGCGGTGGTTCCCGGGATTTCTTTCGGTATGCCCTGGATTTCTGTTACAGCTGCGTACTCATAGGTTCTTATCTGGATTTCAATGGCATCTTTTGTTTCCGTTTCTGCGATCTTTGTTACAATCCAGCTTCCGTTCCAGCTGTCTGCATTTTTAAGCAGATAATCTGCCGGAGCCTTTTTGGCCTTTTCCGTAAGATCCTTCAGATTCCAGGAAGCCGCCGCTGCGATCACAGCCTCTTTTTCTGTTTTTATTCTTTCTTTGTCATCTTTCTGATCTTTCTTTTCATCCGGATTTGTTTTTTCTGAAAGTATTCGGATTTCTCTGTTCTCTGCATCATTTTTAATCTCCGTATCTTTGCCGAGAACGTCGCCTGCTTTCAGCGAAAGCTCTCCGAACTTCCACGTTTTGGCTTCCTCTTTTGCGAATGCCATGGTTGGGAACATCGTCACGATCAGAAGCATGGACAGTACAAACGAAAGCATTTTTTTCGTTTTCTTCATAACACAAATCCTCCTTTCCTTTTGATTGTTTTGCAGCCGCCATGGGCCGCAGTTTCTCTTGTTACTTTCATTATACGTGTGTCAGAAAAAGAGTCAACGGGTCGTAAAAATTCGTAAGAATTCTTGTGCATTTCCGCTAAAATACTTTCAACGTTTTTTCACAATACTTCCATGAATTTTTACGGCCCGTCAGATTTTCTTAAGATATTCCTTTATTTGTGATGAAGCACATATTTCACATACGCAATTCTACGGCTGTCCGGTGCCCAGGAGTTGACGTTGATACTGCCCTGGCCGCCGAAAAGATCCAGCAGTTTTTTCTTATTCTGTCCGTCATAATCCATCATTCCAAGCGATACATACATGTTCGGCAGATGCTCATTCGGTTCCAGCTCACCTTTAGCGAAGGTCAGGTAAATGACGTGTTTTCCATCCGGCGAAACGTGGCCGAACCAGTTGTTGGCATCGGAATCGGTCATCTGGGTGAGACCGCTGCCGTCACGATTCATCCGCCATACCTGCATCAGACCGCTTCTGGTGCTGTTGAACCAGATGTGCTTTCCGTCCGGTGAATACTCCGGACCGTCGTTGTAGCCCTTGCCGTCCGTCAGGCAGGTTTCCTCGCCGCCGTCTGATGGAATCGTACAGATCTCAATGCGCATAGTCTCCTCCTCCGGCTTTTTGCGGAAGGCACAGTACGCAAGCTCTTTTCCGTCCGGCGACCAGCCGTGCAGATAGCTGAGACCCGGTCCGGTGAGGTCTTTTGGTTCACCGCCTGTCATCGGGAGCACGTAGATGTGGGATTCATACGTTCCATCTGTGAGTTCCGGCGGCATGCAGCTTACCGCCAGCAGCTGGTTGTCCGGTGACGGAACGTGGTCATTGTTGCACTGCACGCAGAAACCGGTATCAACCTGCTCCACATGGTCTTTGTCGATCTCATAGCGGTAGATTTTTCCATCCGCATTATAAAGCAGGGTGTTTCCATCGTTCAGCCAGTTCGGTGCCTCGATGATTCCCGGAAACTCATGCAGCACGGTTTCTTCTCCGGTCTCCACATCCATCGTGCAGAGAATGCTGTCGGTGTTGTCTCTGTCCCCTGTCCATCCGGAGAGCATTTTTCCGGCGCGGCAGGTATCCTCCAGTGTTGCCGCATCCATATCCACAATCTGCAGTGCACCGTTTGCGCGGGCGAACTGGAAGCAGGCTTTCAGATCAACCATGCCTTTTCCAAGTGGCGCTTCCTGGCCGGTGATTTTCATATCTTTATAATGAACGGCTTTGACTCGGTCCGCATGCGCCCAGAGGAACTCTTCCGGGTCGACGCCGCCGCAGTACATCCAGCCGGCATCTACTTCTGCTCCGACTTTTTCACCGCAGGCTTCCAGGAGATATTCGTACGCTGTTTTTCCATTCACGCGGATACAGATATCTTCTTTTTCGTTGTGGATCAGAAGACCTGCTCCGGCTTTTTCCAGTTCTTCTGCCAGTTCGCGGTATCTTGCAGCGGTTTCATCCAGAACATCTTTTGTCAGGCGTGCCGGGCTCTTTACGACAAACCAGGAAATGTGGTATTTCTGCGCCAGTTCTGTAAGAATGGCAAGTTCTCTTTCATAGTGGTATTCATCCAGGAAAATGTGGACCGCATGAACCTCAATGTGGTATTTTGCAAGCAGCGGCATTGCCTGCTCCAGATCCTCCGGGATCCAGAAACCGTAGTCCCTGGCATCAACACGGAATCCGAGACACGGCTCGATCTGGCGGTAGCCTGCCTCATAGATTTTCTTTAAAAATCCTTCGGGATCCTGTTTCCATTCTTTGGATACCCCATACATCTGTACACCAAAATACATATTGGTTTCCTCCTTCTCCAGATCCGCTGTTTCCCCATTTTCAGCGGATTTTCTTTTCCTCCATTTTACCACATTTCTTCTATTATAGATATGATTTTTCCTGTCAGTTATAAGAAACACGCTTTGCGTAAAAAAGGCGCCCCGTATGTGTTTTTTCCACATACGGAACGCCTTTTTCCGCCATTTTTTTCAGGGCCTGGTTATTCTTATACAAACTGGTTCGTTTTCTCATCGTACTCATAGTCGATGAGCGCCAGTTTTTCCCGCAGATCGGATTCCTCTGTCTGCATGGCCGCGCAGAATTCTGCGAGCGACGGGTAAAAATCTCTTAACTGCGTATTGACATAGCTCAGCAGCATTACGGGATCTTTCGGCATCATTCGTCTACTACCTCCACACCTGGTTTGATCATTGCCTTCAGGCCGCCGTTTTCCACATCCAGAAGGATCGTATCGCCCTCGCTGACCTGACCGCCAAGGATCAGTTTTGCGGTGCTGGTTTCTACCTCTTTCTGTACGAAACGTTTCAATGGACGGGCGCCGTAAACAGGGTCGTAGCCGCCCTCAATGACAAACTGTTTTGCAGCCGGGCTCAGTTCGACGGTAAGCTCCTGGTCTGCCAGACGTTTGTTCAGTCCTTTCAGCAACAGATCTACGATATGACCAATGTTGTCTTTTGTCAATGGTTTGAACATAATTGTTTCATCCAGACGGTTCAGGAACTCCGGACGGAAGTGTGCACGCAGATCCTGCATGACCAGGTTTCTCGCCTCTTCGGAGATGCTGCCGTCGTCCTGAATGCCGTCCAGCAGATACTGGGATCCGATATTGGAGGTCATGATCAGGATCGTATTTTTAAAGTCTACGGTACGGCCCTGGGAGTCGGTGATACGGCCGTCATCGAGTACCTGCAGCAGAACGTTGAAGACGTCCGGATGCGCTTTCTCGATCTCATCGAACAGAACAACAGAATATGGTTTTCTGCGCACTGCCTCGGTCAGCTGGCCGCCCTCCTCGTAGCCTACATATCCCGGAGGCGCTCCGATCAGACGGGAGACGGAGTATTTCTCCATGTATTCACTCATATCGATTCGAACCATGTTGTTCTCATCATCAAACAGCTTTTCTGCCAACGTTTTCGCAAGCTCTGTTTTACCGACACCGGTAGGTCCAAGGAACAGGAACGAACCGATCGGTTTTGTCGGATCCTTGATTCCGGCTTTGGAACGGATGATCGCATCCGAAACCTTGGTGACTGCCTCATTCTGGCCGATAACTCTCGTGTGAAGTTCATCTTCCAGGCCGAGGATCTTAGTTCTCTCACCTTCGGTCAGTTTTGCAACCGGGATTCCGGTCCAGCGGGAGACAATTCTGGCAATCTCTTCATCCGTTACACTCTCGTGTACCAGGGAGAGATCTTCATTTTTAACTTTTTTCTCTTCTGCTTCCAGCATCTGCTGTAATTTCGGGAGTTCACCGTACTGCAGTTCAGCGGCGCGGTTCAGATCGTAATCATTCTTTGCTTTCTGGATCTGGCGGTTCATGTCCTCGATCTGCTCACGCAGTTTGGACAGTTTCTCAACGGAACTCTTTTCATTTTCCCACTGTGCCTTTGCAGAATTGAAGGTATCCTTTAACTCAGCCAGCTCTTTCTGCAGTGTTTCCAGACGCTCGCGGCTCAGATTGTCGGTCTCTTTTTTCAGTGCGGCTTCCTCGATCTGCATCTGCAGAATCTTACGGCGCTGCTCATCCAGCTCGGCCGGCATGGAATCCAGTTCTGTCTTGATCAGAGCGCATGCCTCGTCGACCAGGTCGATTGCTTTATCCGGCAGGAAACGGTCGCTGATGTAACGATTCGAAAGGGTTGCGGCTGCAACGAGGGCACCGTCGGTGATTTTTACGCCGTGGTAAACTTCGTAGCGCTCTTTTAAGCCACGCAGGATGGAAATCGTATCCTCTACGGTCGGCTCATCAACCTGAACCGGCTGGAAACGGCGCTCCAGGGCAGCATCTTTTTCGATGTACTGGCGGTACTCATCCAGCGTTGTGGCACCGATGCAGTGCAGTTCGCCTCGTGCCAGCATAGGTTTCAGCATGTTTCCGGCATCCATCGCGCCGTCGGTCTTTCCGGCGCCGACGATCAGGTGCAGCTCATCGATGAACAGAATGATTTTTCCGTCGCTCTTTCTGACTTCCTCCAGAACGGCTTTCAGACGCTCCTCGAATTCGCCACGGTATTTTGCACCGGCTACCAAGGCTCCCATATCGAGGGAGAAAATGGTTTTATCTTTCAGGCTCTCCGGTACATCGCCGTTGGCGATTCGCTGGGCCAGGCCTTCTACGACTGCGGTTTTACCAACACCAGGCTCACCGATCAGAACCGGATTGTTTTTTGTCTTACGGGACAGGATACGGACAACGTTCCGAATTTCGGTATCACGGCCGATAACCGGGTCCATTTTCTGGTTTCTGGCTTTTTCTACGATATCCTGGCCATATTTTTCCAGGGTGTCGTATGTTGCCTCCGGGTTGTCGGTGGTAACTCTCTGGTTTCCGCGCACGGTGCTTAATGCCTGCAGGAAACGTTCTCTTGTGATGCCGTACTCCTGAAACAGTTTTTTCATGGACGGGCTTGGGTTTTTCAGCATTGCCAGGAAGAGGTGTTCTACGGAAACATACTCGTCTCCCATGGCTTTCGCCTCATCCTCAGCATTTACCAGTGCTTTATTCAGATACTGACCGATATACGGCTGACCGCCGGATACTTTGACGCGGTCGTTCAGTGCCGTCTCGACACGGTTCAGAAAATGTTCTTTGTTGATTTCCATCTTTTCGATCATTTTCAGAATCAGGCTGTCGTCCTGATGCAGGAGATTATACAACAGATGCTCCTGCTCTATTTCCTGGTTGCCGAAATCGTATGCGGTCTTTTCCAGGTCCTGTACAGCCTGCAGCGATTTTTGTGTGAATTTACTGATATTCATAATCGGCTTCCTCCTTATCTATTTGGGTGCTAACATTCGCTCCGAACAAAAAGAGCGTTGATGTGAATTTTCTTTTCTTTCTTTGTTCTAGTCGTACTATAACACTAGTTATTAGCACTGTCAAGAGGTGAGTGCTAATTTTTTGAGATTTTTTTTGCAAACCTTGATTTTACGAGGTTTGCAACACTTTTTCTTCCTTATAATCATCACTTTTTCTTGGTTTGACACCATTTTGACACCAATTTTTTATTTTTGGTGTCAGCTAATTGCTACGCTTTCTAGCCTTGTGATTTCACTCTCAATTCTGGACATCTCACTTACATGGTTATATACGTCCATTGTTACATCTATGTGGGCGTGTCCCATAATATATTGAAGAACTTTTACGTCTATTCTCTTTTCTGCCATTCTGGTACAAGCCGTATGTCGCATAATGTGAGCAGATACCTTTGGTAACAATTCAGCATTTCTATGTTCAGTTTTTGCAATTTGAACTTCTTTTTTGTTATATGCGTCTACAATATTATATAAGATATTGTTTATCGCATTAGGCATGAGTGGTCTGCCGGACTTTGCCATGAAAATGAATCCTTTATAACCGTCTATCTCAACATCTTTTCCTTTTTGAAGTATAAAGTTTAATTTCTTTTGTTCTTCAAATGCTCTTTGTACATCTGATGTCATAGGGATAGTTCGGATTCCAGAATCCGTCTTTGGCGTGGAAATATGGAATTTATAGCCATCTCCTAAATCTTTATAAATCAACTGATGGTCAATACTTACCGCTTTTGTTCTGACATCTACATCTTCCCAAGTCAATCCAATCAGTTCTCCGCACCTTACACCAGTTCCTAACATGATTCTGAGCATTGGATAGTAGGTGTTGTATACTTGATTATTTTTCACAAATTCCAGCATTTTTTCCTGTTGTAAAACTGTTAAGGCAATACGTTCTTCTGCCTGTCTACCATAATCACTGATAGAAAACTTTGCCGGATTCTTACGGATAATATCATCATCAACAGCCATTTCCAGTGCCGGATAAATCATATTGTTAATAAATTTTATTGTAGAATATGCGTATCCTGCTTTAGAAAGTTTTGAGTAAAACGATTTGATGTGTGATGGTAAAATCTGAACAACCTTGATGTTTCCAATTTCGTCTTTGACACGATTCTCCCATGTTTTCAGATAATTTGCTCTAGTAGATTCTTTCAGCTCCCTAGTGGACATATATCTTTCAAACAATTTATTAAGAGTAAGTTTTTTGATTGCTCCATCAGTTAAAATGTTATCTTCCAAGTCTTTTGCAATCTGCTTTTCCTTTTCCCTTAATTCCGGTAAATCCTTTGCATATACTGTCAGACGTTTTCCGCTTCTTATATCTGTATAACGGTAACTGTATCTACCATCTTTACGCCAGCTTTCGCCCTCTCTTAATTTTCTTCCTTTATGGTCTTTTCTGCTATTTGCCATGAGAAACATTCCTTTCTGTAATAGCCCCCTTTTTTGTTCTCATGACGTGGTTATGTCTATAAATATTATACCATATATCACAAGAAACATAAATGAAAAAGGGTGTTATTCTTCCAGATATGAGAGGTAATTTTTGACTTTTTCTACCGAATAAAGAACCCTACGTCCAATCACAATTTTTGCTCCTGCCTGTTCTCCAATCTTTCTTGCAGTAGCATGACCACAAGATAACATTGCAGATAATTTATCTATATTTACCGTTATCGGCTGTGAGGTTGGTCTTTCTTTTGTTTTGTTCATCTGTCAGTCCTCCTTTTACCGACCTGTATTATCGTCATTTTCTGCACACCAGTAAAAGTATCACTCTCCTTTACCATGTGCTTTTTACAAGCAATCAGACGGCTTCGGCAAGCTCCGCTGGTATCTCAACCATTCCCATTCCTGTGGGCTAAACCGTGTCATACGGGTGTATCATTATCCTGTGTTGCAGGTCATGGCAGAACGACTTTTCCAACGGTCGCTCCCAGATCATTGCATGAATCGCTATCTCCCGATTGGAAAAGTCACGGCGTACAACCTCTGATGGCTCACTGCAAGCACAAACGTATCTGACTGCTTTATTCACTTGTCAAAGAACTGTTAGGCTCTTGTCAGCCTGTATCAATTCATTTTTACAAATGGACTGATACAGAATGATAAGAAAAAGCGGAACAGGAAAGAGGGGAGTTTATTAAATCATGCTCCGCTCAAATATTACTTAATGTTCGTCTATTTCAAATTCACATATCATTTTTAAAAGGGCTTCTCTGATACGCCCCTTTAATTCCATATCAACCACAATGTATACGTTGCCGTATTCATCGTAAAACGGGCGTAAACAGCATTTTGATATGTAGGCTTCATAGAACAGCAACAGCTTTTCTATGGCGTTTTCGTTACCGTCCACGGCTGATGATATGAGAAAAAATGATGGAAGTGTGTGTTGCTTATTCTTCATTTGTTTTCTTCTCCTTTAACTGCTTTCTGATTTCTTCAAGTGAATTTCTTCTGTGCCTGTATGATGTGCTTCGGTTGATGTTCAGTTTTTCGCCTATCTCCGAATCGCTCATATCCAAGAAGAAAAACATCAATACAATGTTTCGGCTCTGCTCCGGCAACTGTTTCAGTGCTTCTGCAAGTTCTTCATCAAGTACACGGATTTCTGTACCGCACACATCGAATGTTGTATATTCACTTTCGTAATCGTCCCATACAATCAATTTCTCAACAACAATCTCTGGAAGCTCACAAAAGGATACTTCCTTTGCCTGTCGTCTAGCTAATTCCTTGCGGTAGTTACGGACAATGCCTTTCACAACCTTTTTGAGCTTACAGTCAAACTGACACTGTATTGTTTTTTGGAAGTCTGATGGTTTCAAAATCACACCCCCTTTCGCTATGAAGTGAAAAGTATGTATCCCTCTTTCCGCACCATATCTGTACGGCAGGGTGTGATTTGTTGCAGAATTGAAAAACTTTTTGAAAATATGAAAACAGCCTATTTGCACCAATAACAAATAGACTGTTTTTAAAACACCTGATATATGAGTTTTTAATTCATGTTCAAGGGCTGATGATATACTAAGAAAAAGAGAAAATAAATTCGGTTGTCGGTATAGACTGCCTGTTTTACTTAGAATCACAAATTGCTCCTTGACCAGAGCAAGCCTGTGAAAATAGAAAAAGGACAGCTCTGGTTATACCAAAACCGTCCCTATATTTTTGGACATTATAAAAGAGATTACCCACAGAACGGTTTTTTTTATTTACCGAACGAGGTAATATTTTTACTTGAATTTACAGTGCATATAATATGAGTTTTTAACACATTCTAATCACATAACATGAAGTATAAACTCATGCTAGGTGATTAAAAATGAGAAAAAAGAAAGATACTCACAGCTTTGATTTTCGTCCTTTAGGACTGGCAATCAGAGAAGCCAGAGAAAAAGCAGGGCTTTCCAGAAATGATTTAGGCGATAAAGTCTTTTACGGAGAACGTCATATCGCAGATATTGAAAATATCGGAAAACACCCTAGCTTTCAGTTATTCCATGATTTAGTTACCATGTTCAATATATCTGTTGACGAGTATTTCTATCCAGCGAAGAATGTTGAAAAAAATACAGCCCGCCGTCAGATAGATTCGTCACTTGATTTATTGACTGATAACGAATTAAAAATCATTCAAGGTACGATTGACGGTATCTTGAACAGCAGAGAGGATAAGAAGTGATTTGCTTCTTATTTTCTCTGTTTTTCTATACAGATTCTTCAACATTTATTTGTTGATCTGCTCCGCAGGTAACAAATAAGAGCCGACAATCTATAAGTTACAATAACTTACAAATTATCGGCTCTGCGTCTTTGCGTCTGGCTCTTTGATGATTTGTATTTTTTTACTTTCCGCGAATAAAATGGAAATCGCAACAATTAGCGCCTTCCCCGATTGTTCCTAACCTTTCAAATCTAATTTTGGGTTTATATCCTGCAAAGGCAGTTACATCACTCTGGCAAAACACCGTGCACAATTCGGGACAACAATATTTTTCACACATTTCTTTATAAATACAGCGAACTATGTCAAAATGGATTTCTTTGTAATCATATCTTCTCCATTTCACCGTAAAACCTTCTATTGGATATTTTTTCTTCATGTGTGATTTAGCAAACATCTTGAACAAACTATATGTAAAAGGCATTTTTGTAAGCTTGGTATTTTCTTTTGCTTTATAGTTAGCATTGCGTTGTATTTCTTCATGAGCAACCGCAAGTGCTTTTTCTTTGGTAAAACCGTTTTCTATGAGGGTTATATATACACCTATTGTTGGTAGTATTCTGTTAAAAATATGCTCGTTCATCTCGTCATTTTCAAATCTTATTTCATATTTACATAGGTCGGTATATTTTTGACACATTAAAGAATAAAGCAACTCAGCTTGTTTTTTCCCGTATTCTCTTGATAAATCATCATATAAAAAATTCAAATCCGTTTCCTTATAATCCAAAATTAGCATCTCCGTTTCATACAATATTTAGTTTATCTCGATTATCAATAACTGTTACTTTCAGATACTTTGCTTTAATCAATGTTTCCCGCTTGCACTTCGGACAGAATAACGGAAAATTTATCAATTCTGTATCGTTCCGTATTTTGGTTCGTGTCTTATTGTTACAAATAGGGCAAAACACCCACGATTGATTACTCATAAAAGCTCCTCTCATATTCGCTTAATCTTACAAATTTATTCTACAAATTTTATTTTTTCATAAAAAATAACTAGTCAATACCATTACTAAAGTTATCCCCAAGACATCAGCAATTTTAATATATATATGGAAAAAGTTTATATGTTTTTTCTTTATATAAGTTATATTCTTTGAAATATTTTTGTAAAACTGCTTCTTCAACATTTATTCTTATTTGATAGCAAACAAAGCTACAAATAGCAACTATCAATATAGCAGGGATATTCTTTAACGCAATACTCACGCCCAATAATGACAGAATACTTCCAGTGTAGGCAGGGTGGCGGACAAATTTATACATACCATTTGTTATTAGCTGTTGTTCTTTACTAATCTGAACATTTAATGTAAATGCCTTTTTTAAAGTTAAAACAGCTTTTATACGAATACAAATCCCGACTGCTATAATTAACATACCAATTTTTGCAAAGTAAGCAGGCAACGTCAATTCTCTTATGCAAAATGGAGCTTTTTGACTGATACATAGAAAACTAATTATCAAACAAAATACAAAATTTAAATATAACAACCATTTCGTTCCTAAATCTCTAGTGTCAATTTTTTCAGTTCTATTTTGCTTTGAACGTGTATAAAAGAAAATAAATATTTCGGAAATAAGTAAACACATTAGCAACACATTAAATATATAATATTCAATAGCACTATTAAATTTTGTCATATCGCCCATTACTATTACCTCTTATTCCTTAATTTTAAAAAATTGTTTATTTCATCAGCTTGTCTTTTGGAAATATGATAAAAATAGCAATGAATAGCTATCATAATTAAAATATAGACACATGAATACCATGTAATGTTAATTGCACTAAACGCAAACCATTTACCTATAAATGCCACACCAATGGTTATTGGATATAATATAATCATTTCAGCAATAAAGTGATATATATATTTGCTAAAATCTATAAATGATAGAAGCCAATCGACAATCACTGACACCATAAGATAAACAAACACCTGCAAAATAAAGAAACAAAATCTGTCTTTAGAATATCCTGCTATAATATTGCTTATCGTTGCATACAAAATAATAAATGTAAATGCCATAGAAAATGCAGGAAGATATGTCCTTAAAAATTTATTCATAATAGCCACTCCTTATCTTATCTCTTAGAATAGGAATATATTTTCTTGAAACAATTAGATTTTCTTCATTGTTAAGTTCTGCCAATAATCTGTGGTTAGGGTAAGGTTTAACACAGACCAGACAAGAAATATTCAATAAGGCTGTTTTGCTTATCCTTACAACATTTGACCTTATTAAATCTTGTTCAATAGCAGAAAGTGTCTTTTTACATTCAAATATTTTTTGTTGAGTGTACATAAATGTTTTTTTATCAACAGTTTCAAAATACAAGACTTCATTTAATGGTATCTGATACAGCTTTTTTTCAAAAATTCCTTGTATAAGATATTCTTGTTGACGGATATATTGAACAATCCGATTTAAAGGTTGGGTCATACTTGAATATCGTATATCTATTTCCGGTTCAGCCAAATCTTTTTTTTCCAATAGTTGCAGTTTCAATATGCCTTCCTCCATGTACTTTAATAGAAGTTTAATATTTCTCCAAAACAATCGCAAGCACTTTAAGTTCAAATACCCTTAACAGTATGTAAAATACCCACATTCCACTTTATTCAATTAAAGTTTTATTTCCTTTGTAATTTTATAGATATATTCCTCTGGCGTGGGACACTTATTTCCAAACAGCTTTTTGAAATTCGCCTGTACCTCTGGGTCTGTACTGTTCATGGCTTCATCAATAGTAACCTGTATATTTTCCCTTAATTCCGATACAGAGACACCGCTTGCCTTTGCACCAGCCTTTAAGATTTTTTTCATATCTCCTTTTTTTAGTCCTATCATGTAATACCCCCATGTAATCTTATTTTCTAGCCATCACTAAATAACTGGATTTATTTTTCGATACTGTATAACTTTTATAATCTGTCATAAGTAAATCCCTTCCCGCTAATATCGTTCAATATTTCCATTATAGTTATGAGCTTTTTCAAGAAGTGGACCTTTCGCCCCCATTGTAAATGCAATATCGCTACTTCTAATACACAACAATTCATTTCCTATATCAAGATTTAACTGTTTTAATAGCTGTGATGTAAACTGAATACTACCATTTTCCTTTAGAGGAAGCCACGCATATTTCCGTCCTTTATATGTAACCAATGTTCCTCGTGGAATAGACTGTTTTTCTAACTGTGGACACTCATGTAAAATATGACTTAATTTTGACTTAGATAATAGAGGATATGTCGTTACGCAAAACCCACCCGTAACCTTACTTCCTGTAAAGATAATGATTTTATCATCATTTAGTACTTGATATTCTTCAAGTGCTTGCGTTGGAAATTGAACGGTTAAATCATCATGTATCAAAGATAGTCCAAATACGAATTTTCCGCCTTTATTTAATTGTGGCATAAGCACATCTCCTTTCTCTTTCATTTTCCAGATATTCGTGTTATAATCAAACTAGAGTAATATAATATAATACTACTCTATATATAGAGTATCTTAAATCATTGTATTTGTCAAGGAGTGTGAAATATATGTTATCAAAATCAGCTACTATGCTTTTAGGGCTTATTACTCATCAACCACTTAATGCCTATGAAATTGTTAAAACTTTAGACTACATGAATATCAAGTATTGGTTCAATATTGGAACGTCTACTGTATATGCCACAATTAAAACTCTAGAGAAAAAGCAATATCTCGTTGGTGAAATACAGAAGGACGGTAATATGCCCGATAAAACTGTTTATTCAATCACGGAACAAGGAAAAGCAGTATTTTTGGAGACTTTGCGAACTTCTTTTTTGAAGTTCGATTATGATACGAATATTTTTTCTATCACAGCATTTTTCCTTGATTGTTTACCAGAAAAAGAACAAAAGACGCTGTTAGAACAGCGTATGACCGTTTTACAAGAATATCTTGCTGGTATTCAAAAACAACATACAGAAGAATGGGAAAAACAAGTTAATCCATATCATGTTGCCAATCTACAACGTATGACGGATATTGTCTTAGCTGAAATTAGCGGTACAGAACGACTTTTTAAAGCTACAACAAAATAGAATATATGGAAATAAGGCTTGCGGAGCATACTATATAGAGTATGACGCAAGCCTTTTGTCCCAACCTATAATCTCTGTCCAAATTTATAAATAATCATAAGAAACTAATTCTTCCATAGGAATACGTGTTTCTGAATGACGTTCTGAATCTTCTGCAATACCTTTTCCATAACCGATAGCCAAAATATTGATAGGCTCTAAATTATCCGGTAACTGAAATTCTTTCTTGATTACATCTGGTTTAAAAAAGCATACCCATACAGTTCCTAATCCTAATTCTGTCGCCTGCAACATCATATGATCTGTTAAGATAGAAGCATCTATATCTGTCGTCTGTTTATTATCAAAAGGTCTTGTCCATGCCTTTGAATGGTCTGCACAAACGATAATTGCCAGTGGAGCATTGTAAATATTTCCAGCTTTAGCAATGCTTTTTAATCGCTCTTTGTCCTGTACCACTAACAATTTAACCGGCTGTAAATTCGCCGCAGTTGGTGCAACATGAGCACAAGCAAGTATTTTTTCTAACTTTTCTTTTTCAACTGGTTTATCTTCATATTTTCTAACAGAATATCTTTTCTTAGCAATATCTAATAATGACATATTAAAATCTCCTTAATTCTTGTATATTAGGTCAACCTGTACTATAATTCTATCTGAAATAATATTTTTATACAAGAACGCACTATTTTGTAATATACTATCTAAAAAGGAAGTGAAGATATTATGGGAAATAATTGTTGTGGTTTTAGCTGTCCAGTTGAGGCAACCATTCAACTTATTGGTGGAAAATATAAAGCTGTTATTTTATGGCATTTAATGAACAAAACGTTACGGTACAATGAAATTCATAAACTAATTCCGAAAGCGACTGATAAAATGCTAGCTCAACAGCTTCGAGAGCTTGAAAAAGATGGACTTATTAACCGTAAGGTTTATCCAGTTGTTCCTCCAAAAACAGAGTATTCTTTAACAAAATTCGGGGAAACACTGACACCCATTCTTGATGAACTATGTAATTGGGGAGAACAATATTTGATTCAAAAATAAATGTCATGGTAAATAACTTTTTATAAATTATTTACCATGATATTCTTTTAGCATTTTTTACAAACTTATTCTACAATCTTCCAGTTATCGTCCTTATGAAGCACAAGGTCATACTGTGAAATTTGCGTCATTTTCGACTTGTTATCCAGATACTTTACGGACACGCTGACCTTGAGGTTATTGCCATCTTTGGTAAAGACAGGGTTTACCAGTTCCGAAAATACATAGTCGCCGGATACAGGAGCAAGCACTCCGTCTTTGACATAATAGGCAAGTTCCTTTTTCGTAGCTGTCGGATAGAGCTTAAAGAATGTTTCTAAGAAAGCGGTAGCGTCCTTGACTGTATCGGAGCTGACACTGACATCGGCTTCCTTTGCTTTTGGTTCATACTTTGATTTCTGCACTGCCGGAGCAAGGGTAGGATTCTGGGTAATGACCATTGCACCGTCCTTATCCACATGAACGGTCACGGTGTAGTTTTCTGTGACTGCCTGTGTCTGTTCTCCCTCTTTTACCTGCTGATCTACTTCGTAGGCAACGGTAAAATCGTCCGTTCCAGACTGTTCTACATTCCAGACCAGCACATTTGTAACCGTAACACTGGTTGGTATGTCTGTTCTGATGGTATCAGCGTTCAAGTCCTGTAATTCTTTGGTAAGGTATTTACTGATTTCCGTTGTTCTTGCTTCAATGGCTTCCTTGCTGGTATCCCATGAGTAGTAGGCTTTCGCAAAGTTCTTGACGAAATTTTCAATACCGTTGGTATCGTTCAATCTTAGCTGAATGATTTCTTTTTCATGTACCGTGTGGGTGTCAATGACGGTAAAGTTCTTATACACACCAAAGCTGGTGCTTGCTAAAAGCACCACCCACAACAGCAGGACAGATTTCTTATGTGTCCCGACTTTCATGGTACGCACTTTCTTATTCTTAGGTGCTTTCTCTGTTTTTTCTTTCTTCTTAAACATATTTCAAGTCCTTTCTATTGTTTGATTCTTCCGGCACAAATGATGTGCTGTTGCCAGTAGGCAGAGGTCAAATCGGTATAGCCGATTGGATTTCCGGCATGATACATCTGATTGTTCCCTACATAGATTCCTACATGGGTTACA
Organism: Blautia sp. TM10-2; assembly: GCF_003480845.1. Lineage (NCBI taxonomy): Bacteria > Bacillati > Bacillota > Clostridia > Lachnospirales > Lachnospiraceae > Blautia > Blautia sp. TM10-2. The sequence continues at coordinate 17,350 of NZ_QUJZ01000013.1, forward strand.
TAGTCGCTGGTATTATAAGTGGAATGGAAAAAGACCAAATCGCCAGCCTGTGCCTGTGACAATGGGATATGCTGGATTGCGTCATACTGTGCCTGTGCGGTTCGTGGCAGACTGATTCCGGCTTTTCCGTAGCACCACTGGGTAAGACCAGAACAGTCAAAAGAGGTGTTCGGGTTACTGCCACCGTAGACATACTTCCAGCCTTGATATTTCAATGCTTCATTCATAACCGCCTGTACCGTTTCATTACTGAACTGTTTTATGTTCAGATATTGGTTGACCAGCTCCACATAAAACATATTTCCGTAGTTATAACGCCAGCCACCATTTTTACTAACCGCTATCGGGTTCGTATAGGTCACTTTTGTACCGCCGGATTTATTCTTTGCGAAATTCTCTGCAAGATTGAAGCTGTGCTTTTTCCCGTTCTTCGCCACATAGTCTGCATAGCCACCACCATAGTTATAAGACTGAATGACCACGTTAATGTCATTCATGCCTTTTGCTTTACAGGAAGAAAGCAGGGACGCAAAATATTTACACCCCTGCTTAATGGATTCTTCTGTACTTAGTGAGTTTGGCGGTAGTCCCAGACTTTCGCTGGACTGCATGACATCGGTAGCCGTACCGCCACTTTCCACCTGTATGATGGCAAGCAGGACGTTCACATACTCCGAGATACCGTTTTCTCTGGCGTATTTTTCTACCATCGGCTGATGTTTGAGGACATCGGCTGACAGGTTCATTCCAGAATAGACAGGCGAATAGCTGTTGGAACTGTCGTCATCTTCGCCGGAAATCAATATCCCGAAAAAGAGAACGATGGAGAAAAGGACAGGAAATATCGTACCTATGATAAGGATACGTTTTAATCTCATTTCTTCCGTCCTTTCTCTGAATGTTTCGTAACAGTTTTACGGGCAGATTTCCCATTGACCTGTGTTTTCTGTACCGTAGATTTCTTATGATTACTGATGGATTCCGCTACGTTTGGCTGATTCGTTCTGGAAACAGATTTAACCTGCTGTTCCTGTCTGATATTGGTTCGGACAGTTTCTTTTCCAATCTTGACTTCTGCATTTTTTATCGCAGGAGAAGTAGCAGGACATTTCATATCCGGCTTCGTTACCGTATCGGTCTGTGCAGGTTTTGGAACAGGTGTTGCAACAGGGCGTTCATGGCTTCTGGTAGCTCTGGCTGTCGCTGATCCATTCGCATGAACTGTCTGCCTTGCTTCCTGTGCTTTCTGTAATTCCTGCTTTTTCTGTGAGATATTTTCCCTGTGCAGGTTACGTTTCTGTGTACGCTGTTCCTGTCGGTTTTCCCGTTCTTCCACAACGCCACGCTTAAAGTCTGATACATTATCCTTTGCTTTCTGTTTCGCAGAGTGAACAGCATAACCAGCCTGTGTCGGCAAGTCTTTTACATTTTCTTTTAGAGAAGAAGCACCGTCACGGACTTTATTTTTTGTATCCATCACAGCACCTACCGCAGAACCGACACGGCTTCCCATGCTGGCAGAGGTATTTTCCCGTTTCTTTGACGGTTGGTTCGTTGCTGGCTTTCCGGCTCTGGCAATACTTGCACCTGCCACCGTACCTGCAACACTTCCAGCACCAACAGCCCTTGCAATTCGGTGTTCCATACGTCTTGCCCTGTGTCGCATGAACACCATCGGTCTACGGAAAATCCGGCGACCTATCTGCTGGCTGTCATTGGCATTTAGGCTGAACATACTCATTAGTTCTCCAAGCTTCATGTAAATTCCGGCAAAACAGATTATCTGCAAAAACGCCACCATAAAGAACGGATAGTCTGTGGAAATGTTGTAGAACATACTGGAAATCGAAAATGCCACAGTCACAATCAGCGTGATTCCAGCTCTTGTCATAATGGCGTTGAATACACGGACAACTGCCTGTTTCGCCATGTTCTCATAGGTCGGTATCATGGAAAGTAAAAAACTGACAGGCAAAAACATGGCATATATGATAAATAGTATCTGGGAAAATAACATCATGCCGGTAAGCAGGAAGATAAAAATTGTGATACCAAGATTGAAAATGAGCAGGAAGAACACCATGCCAAGACGGTTGACGACCTGTGGAATGGTAAGGTTGTCATTGTCGTTATCCTCAATCTCTGTTTTCACAACATTTTCTCTTGTTTCTCCATCTTCATCGGACGGGCTGGCTGATACCAGAGCTTCCACACGGTCAGCCCCGATTTCTTCGGTATCGCTGTTCCCGAACTGCAACAACAGCCACGGTTTTTCTACCTGTATCGCAAACAGGCTGTCACGGATAAGGTCTACGCTGTCCTTGCCTTTGCTTTCTGAATCGGGGAGCATGATTTTTGTCCCCAAGTCCAGAGAAGCGGTGCTGATGTCCGAACTGAAATCATTGATTTTCTGGATATAGTTAGGAGCATAAGCAATAAAGGAAGCCGAAACGATGAACACCACCACAAAGTTGATAACAGCGTGAAGTGCTTTGCTTGTTTCCCGTTTGAGAAGCCCTGTATAGGCGGTGTAAACACCTACAATCAGAATGATAATGAGCAGGAATCCCACATAGAATCCACTGCTGGAAAATCCATGTTCGGTCACTCCGGCAAGTGTCTGGATACTTTTTCCGATACTGTCTGCCATGTCATTGATAAAGTCCAGCTTATACGCCTGTTGCACCACATATCCAGTGGCATTGCTAAGATACAGGCTGATTGTCCAGACAAAATTTGTGATACAGTAAAGCCCGTACTGCACCGATTTTCCAATGCCGTCAAGCCAGTTCCACGGAAGCCAAGACCAGCTATTGTCCACATAGAAATCAAGCTGATAATTGGAAAGCGGATACTTTGAATACAGGTTGTCTGCATTGACCGTATCATCGACCAGTCCAGACGCATGAGCTACCGTCCCAAGCAGGGACAACAGTACCAGCGTGACGGTCACGGCAAGCAGAACCAGTTTCAGTACATGGAATACCTTTTCTCTTGTGATAGATTTCATCATTCCAAATCCACCTCACTTTTTATCGGCGGTCTGGTGTCAAAGGCATGGAGCAGTTCTACAAAGACAGGGTGTATCTGTACCACGCCGACACGTCCGTATAAATCCTGCATTAAGCATTGTCCGTTCTCCAAATCCCTCAACCGTTTCTGGTTGTTTTCGTCCTCACTGTCCAGTCCGAAAAACTCTAAGGTCTGTTTGATTTCATTGGTATCTGTGGAGCGGAACGCAAACTTTAAGCCGATGTTATTTTTCAGACTTTCTTTCGATACGTCCCCAGAGGATTGTGTCACGAAATAGACTCCGGCGTTCATGGCTCTACCAGCACGCACCAGCTTATTTGAGAGTGTTTCTCCTTGTGCCACATTTAAGAACGCCCATGCTTCGTCCAAGTCTACAATTTTAAAAATACTTCGGTCACTGTGAATAAAGTCAAGGGCAAAGGTACTGATAACAATTAAAATGGATACCGACAACAGCTCAATGGTCGTGTATTCCTCAAAGGTGGTATCCTTATCCGGCAGAACCAAATCTGCAACCTGTATGATGTTGAGCTGGTTATCCAGACTGATTGCATTTTCCACCGAACCGTCCGAGAACAAAAGCTGTGCAAAATCATAGTCAGTAAAACTTTCGATATGGTCTGCAATGTTACGGGATACGGCGGTATCCTCTTTCCGTAGTTCCTCAATGACCTGCAACAGCCCGTGGTTCTGATTCTGGGATACCGTGCGGACAGCTTTTCTAAGGACAGGAAACTTTTCGCCATCACGACTGCTGATACCTGTAAGGAACGTCAGAATATCAATGGCAAGACTTTCAGCGTCCTTGACATCTTTCATAATCACATACGGGTCTAACAGCCCTTGATTGCTGGAATCACTGGTAATGTTTACAATGTTGATTTCCTCTGCAATCTCCGGCAGTGTTTCTTTCCAGTTCCCACGCTCACTTTTCGGGTCTAGGATAACTGCCTGTCCACCGAACAGGACGGAATAATACACCAGCAGGTTATTACAGAATGATTTTCCACCACCAAGCGAACCGACAAAAGCAGAAGCCAACGCATTTGTGACCGTACCTTTTACCCCTTGACTGGCAAGGGACGGTTGCAGGTAGACATTTCTTCCTGTATCCACGGAATATCCGATATAGATTCCTGTATTTTCGCCCAACATCTGGGTAGCACCGAAACCAAGTCCGGCTAAAAAGTCGGATTTCACATACTGGATATAATCATTGATATAACGTTTGCTGGCTGGAAGAAACTCTCCATGCAGTCCCATCATATCTCCGGCAGGGCGAACCAGCTTCACATTCAAATCATCGTAAAAGTCCTTGACTTCATCACAACGGCGTTTCAGTTCGTCAAGATCGGGTGCAGATACCCGTATGACGTAACTTAACTTGTACATACTTTCCTTGCTCTGGTCTAAATCTGTTTCCAGTTCATCGACACTGTCTAAGGCTTCCACCACATTTGAACTTGTTTCATTTCCGGCTTGATAGGCGTGATTGTCCAAGTCCTTTAATTCCTTTTTCTTATTACGGACAGTGGTTAAGGCTTTCTTATTTCCGACAATCTCAACATTCATGGACGTATCCACAGGGAATGTGAACTGCTGTTGCTGGAAATAAAAGATTTCCGATGATGGGAAGTCCAGTTCTCCGACAATGGCATTGACCGTAAAGTAGGACACATAGCTTTCACTGTCCTCATGTTCCAGACGCAAATATCGCTGGCTTTCTTCCACCACGCAACGGGTAGGACGGATAAGGTCATAATACTTAATCAGTGTTTCTCTTTTTAATTTTCTTTTTGGAAGAGGATACTCATAATCTTCATAGGCTATCCCGTCCCTGCCGTAGAGGTGTTCCATCAGATACGCAAAGTCTTTGGCTTCCAGTCGGCGGATTTTGAACCTACGGGAGATTTTGTTTTCCAGCAGTTTTTCCATCTTCACATAACGGTTGATTTCATCATTGCTCATAGAAACAAAGTCGTTCATCAGCGTATGCCTTACCTCATTCAAAAACTCACGGAATGTCAGAAATACCGATTTTTTGATGTTCTTCAGATTGACTTCGTCCTCTGTGACCATGAGCTTGAATCCCAGAAAGAAACGGTAATCTACTTGATTGTCGCCTATCATGGATACAAGGGCTTCGGTCTGGTCGTCTATCTTTTGGATTGCTACCTCACGGAGCTTTCCAGTGACCAGCTTCTTTGACTGTTCCTGTATGCTTCGGATTGAACTTTCAGTTGCAATCTGCAACGCATGAATCTTTCCCTCACGGGACTGTGCGATAAGCTGACGGAAGCTGTCATGCACAAGGTATTTCTGTTCTGGGGATAAGAATGAATAATTGTACGGTATCAGCTCATAGTAGGCGAACACCTCATTGTCCTTATTCCAGACAAGGTTATTGTCGATATATTTAATCGGGAACATAGGTCACACTCCTTACTGCCGTGATAGTTTCCTCAAATTTCTGCTTATGCAGGTTCACGGCTTTTCCGGCATAAGTCACTTTGGGACGCAGAGCATACAGTACCATCGTCTTGATGTAACTGTATGGCTTTTTCCCGTCAAAGGTTTTCTGTGACATAAACCATGTAAGGGCAACGGGAATCCCGAAATATTTCAAAAACGCACCCTCAATCATGGAAAGTGGCGGTACATCTGCAAACAAAATAATGATAAATTCCGTCAGCACAAACCATGTAATCTGGGTAAAGGTCACAGGGAATGGCAGGTTGACATCATTGATGGCATACAGAACCTTTTCCACGTTCCAGATACTTGTATAACTTCGGATTTTCTTCACTTGTAAATGCTCCTTTCTTCATTTTCCTAACAACAGGGACAGCCGGATTTTCCAGACTGCCCCCAAGAGAAAAGCTGACAGTAGCACCAGTGGCGGTGCTGATCTGCCAGCCCTTAACGCAGTACCTCACAGATACCAGCGTTTGTTGCAATAAATGTCCCCTCTATATCGAGGTCACGCCCGTAGGCTTCGTAGTCAATATAATTCTGTAAAGAGGACGGGATTTCTCCGAGTACCTGTTCTTCATCAATCAGATAGTAGGCTAAATCGGTCATCGTTTCACAGCCGGAATACAGAATGATGTCGTCCTTATGCTCCACCAGTTCTTCCAGACTTCCATAATAGGATACGAAACTGTCCAAGTCGTCCAGCAGGTAATCTGGTAATTCTTCCAACTGCTCATAAATACGGTTCAGTTCTTCGATGGAAGTATATTCGCTAATCTCCATCGGGAAGTTGTCCGTATCGTGGATTGCGTATTCTTCGTACTCTGCATTTAAGCCGATACGTTCTGCAATCACTTCTTCGTCCAACGGAAAAGAGAACCAGTCCCCGACCAGTTCTCCCTCATTGTACTTGCCAAGATTGGCTATATAGACTTGCATATCATCAATCATAAGCGGTCACTTCCTTTCGGTGTCTATCAGAGCTTGAACATACCATTGTTGCAGAGAGCATAACGTCCTTTTTCTTCCAACTCATGGGCGTAGGCTTCCAGATTAAAATATTTCTTTCCCTTTTCGGATAGTGCAGAAAATTCAATGTTATGCTCCAAGCGGTAACGGGCAACGTCCATGATGTTGTGGCATTCTGGATAAAACAGAAATTCTTCCGACTTCTGCAATAAATCCTCAACACCGCCACAATACGGAATCAACTCTTTATAAGCCTGCTGAACCTCTGGCGATAAATCCGTGTAAGCAAAGTACAGCTTATTTAAGCGTCTGACAGAAGTTGTCCTTACAATGTCGCCAGCAAAAGGAAGTTTCATATCTGTGATTTGATAATCTTTGCTGTCAGCTTCCACACCGAGCAGGTCACGGAACAGCTCATAATCAATGGGTAAATCAAACCAGCGAGAGGTTTTATCCTCTGCTGATTTGGTCGTTTCAATCAATACGCTACATTCTTCCATCGTAATTCAGTCCTTTCTTCTAATTTTGAGTATGAAAAAAGCAGTCGATCATAACTGAAAGACTGCTTAACTCTAAAACAATATTAAAGCGTTTCTTCTTTTAAATTCTGACTCAAAAGGGATTTTAACTCTTTTACATCATTTTCAGACAAATCATTTTGATTAACAAGAACCATTTCATTTTTTATTGTTCTGATATATATGTAATTTCTGAAAATCCCCCAACATTTAAAGGCGTTCCAATGATTAGTCCCGTTACCGATATCAGAACTAACTGTAATACCATCGGTATCAAAACAATATTCACGTTTTCCCGAAGTCAATTTATTATCCATCTTTGAATGAACAATATTTATTACTTTTTTCTGAAATGTGTTAGCTCCGTTTATGATAATCCAGATAAAGAAAACTGAAAATAATAATCCAATAATACCATATCCAATACGACTATTCATAAAACAAAGAATCGTATATATTAACATTATGACAGCCATCACAGACGATAACCCTGTTGCAAATTTACGTTTCTTTACATTTTTATCACTGGCTAAAACGATTTCTTTTAAAATATCTTGTTCTTGCTGTCCGATTTCAATACTGTATCTAACCATAATAAGAATCTCCTTTAAACATTTTAATGATATTAGTATATTACCACAAGTTTGTGTTCAAAATGTGGGATTCTTAATTTTACGCTCCAATAATCTTATTAAATAACTGTAACAATACGTCTTTTACGCCGGACGCATTGAATACAAGACCAACGGCTACTAAGGCAACTACCAAGAATCCGATAAGTTTGGAAAACTCACGCTTGAATCCCAAGTAGATTCCGATAACAACAATCGCCATCAGCACAAGGCTCTGTGCGTTGCTTAAAAACCAGTTATAAAGGTTCTGTCCAAAATTCATGCTTTCTTTTCTCCTTTCAGTTCCATCATTTTTCGGTCAGACTGTCTGCCAGCCTGTAAAATACACATGGCAATCACGCCAACTGTTCCACCTAAAGAGAAGAACAGGAAGTCAAATAATAATCGTTGCATTTTTCAATTCTCCTTTTCTAAAATTACATCTTCGGTTGATGTGGTCTGTTGTTCGATTATCTTGTAGTGCTTTTCCGTCAGTTTCGTGGATTTACGGATTTCTTTCAGATAATCAATCCCTGTTTTCGCTGTGATTGTTTCCAGCATTTTGAGTGTCGGGTCAACCTGCCGTTGAATCCAGCGTAGGGTTCTGTCCAGTGTGTAAGGTTCGGGTTTGGTCGTGAGCTTTAACGGCTCTCTGTTTTCCCCGATGAACCACGCCCAGCGGACAGATAATTTCCAGTCGCTCCGTTTCTTGTCTGCTTCCTTATCCACAAAGCGTACATAACGGTTGATAATAGAAAATGCCGTCCGTTCAGCGTCATAGTAAGTCAGCAGGTCACGGACAGCATAATAAGCACGTTCATTTTTTAACCGTATTTCAAATCTGTTTTTTATCGGTGCTTCCTCAATGGGAATCCCAAGTTTGATGTACTGCTCATAGCTTTTTTCATAAACACAGAAGTACACCTCACTTTTCAATGAGCCGATATAAAGCGTATACCCCATACCAGCCTTGTCCTGTTCCTCATGCTTGACCAGTTCGCCGGAAGCATAGGACTTAAAGGAACGGAACACCGATACACATTCCTCATTCCGGCATTTTTCGGTCAGTTCTGGAATATCTAACATTCCCGTATGGTCATTGATGGCAAGGTCAAGACGTTTCATCACACCGCCGTCCACCAGAGCGTCCATAAGGAAGTCATACCAGCTCCGTTCCTGTGCCAGCAGATAACTTTCAAACTGGCGACAGCCTTTTCCTTTCAGTTCCAGCAGGACACCTTTTTCTTCATCGGGGGAAGTATATACGAAAATATCTCCAATGTAGTAGTGTTCCGTGTAGCTGTAATGCCCGAAGTCCTCATGTATCATGTACTGGATATTGAGCTGTAAGATGTCCTTAATGATGTGTCCAATATCCAGTGTCGGAAACCGTATCCTCACATAATCAAACAGCATGGTAAGAGGTGCTTCTGGATTGAATTTTTCCAGAGCTTCCAAAAGTTTCACTTTCATTTCTTCTGTGACCGCCACCTTGCTGGATTCGATACGGCTTAAATGTTCACGGCTGATTCCAGCCATGACCGCAAGTTTCGTCTGGGATACACCGTACTGCAAACGTTTGTCTGCAAAATCCTGTATCCACTCTGTATCATTCAGTGCGATACCCCCTTTACGAAAAAACTGTGACATTTTTTATCCGATGTCACAGCAGTAAAAAAAGCTACCAAACGCTTGATTTCAGCCAAGAATCGGTAACTTTTGTGTATGTTTCCTTGTGATTTGTGCCCCTCTGTTAGATACCGAGGGGCTTGATATTGCTGGCGTGGCTACCGCCACACCAGCAAGGCTAGTCCGTACCTGTGGCTTTCGCTCCGCACGCCACCTGTCCGTCCTGCCTTATGTGTGCAATCATTCCATTTCCAGAGTAAATTTTTCTGGATTGTCCACAATATTGTATGAACCGTCTATCTGGTTCTCCTGCTGATAGGAAAAGCTAAATGCCGAGTTGCCGGATTCAGCGTCTTTCTGGTTCTTGTAGACCGTAACAGAAAGTGCGTGGGGAATCTGAATATCATAACTGAAACGGACACTGTGAAAAGAATTGTCCCTGCATTTTTCAAATATTTGTTCCGCACATTTCTGTTGATCGGTCACAATCAGAGTGTTGAGTATGACTGACACCCGTAGCTCATAATGGTTATCCGAGCCAGAGCCGGACGAAGAAGATACGTCCATCTGCCGACCCCATTGCAAGTAAGACAGGCTTCCTGCCAAGAGCAGAAGTATAGTGATTGCTATAATTATTGTCCGTTTTCTTATCATTTTAATTTCCTCCATACACCTGTATTACAGTACAAGTGTAGAGCAAAACAGCTTATTTTTCAATACAGCTATATTTATAATTTGATTAAAAGACGAGGTAAACAAAAATGACAGTATACATGGATTTAGAAAATCTTCTCAAAGAAAAGAATGTCAGTAAAAACAAAGTCTGTGAAGCCTGTAATTTACAGAGGACACAGCTCAACAACTACTGCAAAAATAAAGTAACCAGAATCGACTTCTCCATCTTAGCAAAGTTATGCGAATATCTGGACTGCACACCTAATGACATCTTGAAATTAAAGTAAGGCTTCGGATTGTTCCAAAGCCTTTTTTTCTGTTCTCCTTTCTACAAGTTCCCCAATCGTACCCAAGAAATCATAGCTTTTGGGTACAAGGGGAGTATAAAATTCCGATATGACACTTGTTCCCACATCACAGTATCCACGCCCTTTGATTCGCTTCTGGAAAAACTGTTTTTTTACATCACTTCCAAAGAGCATACCGTAACCGAGTTCACTCATGCGACCAAGTCCCACACGGAAGTTGAAATTATCTCTGATACCATCTCCGAAATATTTTGCGTCTGGACGCTGGCAAGCTACAATCAGAAAGTATCCAGCCTGTCTGCCGAGCATAACAATTTTCTTTAGCTGGCTTAACAGAGCAGTGCTTTCCTTTGTCGTCAGCATTTCCAAAAACGCCACATATTCATCAAAGATAAGGAATTGTGGAGCAAGCCCCAGATAGGCGTAGTTTTCTCCTGTACGGTAGTTCGGGTGCAGTTTCATTTCCTCACTTCGCCGTACCATGCCCTCATAAAAGGCATTGACGCAATCAATCATATCGTCTTTCGTGTGGTAGACATTTCCCATGACCGTTCCCAAGTCTGCAAGGTCAGCGTTCTTCGGGTCAAGAATGTATAAATCCGCATTGGTTCTAAGCAGGGCTTCAATGATGGTCAATAGAAAATATGTCTTTCCACCACCTGTACCACCGCAGATAAGGGCATGGGGAAGCGAATCGTATTCCCACACCAAATTTTTCATTAACCGCAGACCACCATTTTCGGCAATCACTTCATCAATCGAAATACGGTTCGCTATCATATCATAGAGCAGGGTGTATTCGATGTATCCGTCATGCAGTGTTTTGTCAGTAAGTTCACAGTACAGCCCCGATTCCAGCTTATCCTCTAAGGACAGGAGCTGTTCTTGATATTTTCCCATTGTGATTTCACACAAAATATGCAACAATCCATTGTCCATCTGATAATAGATTTTCGGAAACCACACGATTTTTTCTCTTGATCTGCTTTGCAGGTCAGTGAAAAAACCGCTGTCTTTGGTGTTTTCCGCTTCATACCATTTATTTTCCAGCACCATACGAGCCAGTTTTTGTCGGTGTAACAACCGCTTGATACGGTCATATCCGTAACGGTAGTAGAGAAAAACGACCAATGCACAAACACCAGTCGCTATCAGAACCGTAATGGAATTGTAGGCAGTCCATGTGATTCCGGCATGGAGCAGGTTAAAATCTTTCCAGTCGGTAACAAGGAGCTGTCGCAGGTTCAGTAGCAGGAATACCGCAACGAACAGGAGCAACAACCAGCCGATACAGAAATGATAGACCAGTGATTTGTCACTGGCACGAATCCTGTTACCTTTAGAGTTTTTCCATACTTTCATATAAACTCCTTTCTTTGGACGTAAGAAAAGCAGTTAATCATGTAGACTAACTGCTTTGTGAATATAAATATAAAATTATAAAGGCTGATTTTTTAATTCTGTATTACTCATCATATTTGAGCAAATAAAGCAAATCGCTATATCCCGATTTCATAAGTAATTGTTTGAAACCAGAAAGCACTTCTTCTTTTGTATAATTGTTGTTTTCCAAAAACTGATTATCTTTTTCACTAAGGTACTGATAAAAAAGAGCCACCGCCATTACTTCGTTTTTGTTTGTATAGTCAATGCTATCTAAAAGTATGTTCTCTGCTTCGTTAATCTGTCCTAAATCAATCATATTAAGAAAAATTTTCAAATTTTTTCCCGATACTTCATACTTGTTTTCTTTTTCAAGTTCAACAGAAACATACTTTTTCCCAAAGGCTAATGAAAATAATACTCTTACCATTTCTTTTATCATTCGCATGATGTAATCTTTTTCATCGGTAAAATTCATTTTCCCATCTCCTTAAATGTTGGTTTAATTGTTTGGAACATATAAGCTAACTTATAAAACTGGAATTTACTTTAATAAATATTTTTCAAACGCTTTATGATTATCAAAGTGGACTTCTCTAAAAAACAGAACTAACCAAATAATATAGGTTGGTATAGCTATATATGGGGTTAAAAAGCAGGATAATAATGCTCCTGCCAACATTATAATAGCCCACATAAAGCACTGATTTCTTATATCACGAGAGATATGAGCTTTATCATACAATGCCTGTTCTTCTTTAGAAAATGAATTAAATCCTGAAACAAATTTTGCTGCTTTTTCCTTAAAAATCGCAAATAACACACCTATAATCAGAAATGGTATTACCAAAATTATACACGACCAAAATCCTATATTCATAATACATACCTCCGCTTCAAACTCCGATTTGATTTTTTTATATTATATCAACCCCATTTGAACAATACAATGAAAATCCATTAGTTACAAACTTATTTCTTCGGCGGTTGCTGTGAAACATTGTTCTGTGGATTTCCGGCATGAGTGCCTTTATTTTTCAAAACAATATCATCTGCCTTTACATACCAGTCCACATCTGCACCACGATAATTCGCATTTGCCACTGTATCCGCAACAGGATTGATAAGTTCCACTTCGGCATTATAATCATAATCCTTTAACGGAATAGTCGCCGGAACTGACACCTGTATCATACGTCCCTGTGTGTTGCACTTCAAATCGTAGGTACGTTCTTTGATTTCCTCACTGACCGAGCCATCTTCATTCTGTACATGAACTTCACGGCGTAATGCGGAGAACTTCAACACTCCGAAAGTCTTTTCTTTATCAATGACGATTCCATTTGCTAATCTCATAATCTAAATACCCCCTTATTTATTTTCTGCTGGTAACATATCGTCTGCAAGTAAGATGTAATTTACAAATCCACGTTCCCCGATTTTATAACCATCGGTAGTAATACGTGGATTGATAAGTTTTACTTTCTGCTCCGGCAAGAAATGTTTTTCGCCAGCTTTGGCAGGAAGTGTCACAACTACATCATCTGCTCTCTGTACATCGGAATACAGGTTGTAGCTCCTGTTAATGACAGCCATACGCCCATTGATTCTCTGCTGTTCCGTAGTGTTTTCTCCGGCAAACTCCAAGTTTCCGAATGTCTTTTCCATGTTTGGTACGACAAATCTTAATTCCATAAATAATTGACCTCTTTTCTTTCTGTTTTAGTTTCTTTCCTGCTGTACGTTGTGGGGAGCTACACCCCCCACGCCCCTAGTAGACTTCACGCTCCCGTAAACCAAGTGCTTCACGGGAGCGTGAAGTTGCAAAAAGGGTGGCGACCTTGAACGTTCCACCAACCGCTACGTTACTGCCTTACGATTTTTTTCTACGGCGTTTGAAGTAAAGCATACCGCCAAGCCCTACGCAGGAAAGACCGAGCATGGCAAGATAAGCATAGATATTGGTATTGTCGCCTGTTTTTGGACTGTCACTTGTCTTAGTAACCGTAGATGCTGTATCCGGCGTGTCGGTATCCTTTGGTGTGTCTGGGACTTCCGGCACTTCCTTGATTGTCACGGTCTGTCCATCGTCTGTGATGTCCTTATGTTCCGTCACTTTCTTTGGTTCGTCTGGATTGGTCATATCGTATAATTCCTCAAAAGTAACAAGGTTTTTACCACCAAGTGAAGAACCATCAAAGGTAAACGCAATCTCAACCGTCATTTTTTCACTGTCGGCTGTGAACTCATAATCATTGGATACTTTCTTTCCATCAATCAGAAGTTCGGCATTTTCCTCTTTTAACATCTGCCAGCCGGAAAGTTTGTATTTTGTTCCAACTTCCAGACCATCTAATGTGACTTTATCCACAATCGTTACATCTTTTCCGGCTTCGATTTCTTTCTTGCCGTTCTTGTCCGTAGCAGTCGTATGGATTTTGATGATACGTTCCGTGATAAGAACCGTCTGTCCATCATCGTTGATGTCTTTATGTTCGGCAACCTTGACAGGCTCTTTCGGATTGCTCATATCGTACAATTCCTCAAATGTAACAAGGTTCTTACCGCCAAGAGCTGAACCATCAAAACTGTAAGTAATCTCAACCGTCATTTTTTCGCTGTCAGCAGTGAATGTGTAATCATTGTCTACACGTTTCCCGTCAATCAGAAGTTCGGCGTTTTCTTCCTTTAACATCTGCCAGCCGGAAAGTTTATATTTTGTTCCAACTTCCAAGCCATCAAGTGTGACTTTGTCCACGATCTTGATGTCTTTTCCGGCAACAATCATTTTTTCGCCTGTTTTCTTGTCGGTAGCTGTGGTATGGATTGTGATTTCTTTTTCGTATTCATCGGTCAGTGTCCCTAAATCTACGGTCACTTTATTTCTGGATACGACTACCTCAAAAGCTGGAATCAGCTTAAATCCGGCGTTGGAATCACACTTTAATTCCTCAATCACATAGGTATCATAGAGTAATGCACCTTTGCTGTCGTCTGGTTCAGATGTCCCAAACCATACACCGTCCTCACTGGATTTTCCGGCATTAGTATTGACCTTATGGGAAGCCCAGCTTGAAGCAGTGGAGAACTGACCGTTGTTGTCAGTAACTACAATATGGGATTCTCCCGTTGTCTTGCTTGTAATTCTGAATGGAACACCTGCAAGACGTTTGTGTGTACCTGCACCGATTTTTACACCCTCAATATCGCCACGTTTAATCTGGTTGTAGACAGAATGAGATTTGTCGGTCAAGTCCACGATTTTTCCATCTTCCGTGATAGAAAAGTCGATTGTTTTTGCACCGTCTGTCAAGTAGCCCTCTGGTGCTTTGCTTTCTTCTAATCTGTAATTTCCGTAAGGGAGCAGGTCAGCAGAAGTAGAAGCAATTCCGTCAATGCCTGTCTGAATCTTCTTTACGGTTTCATTCTTGTTATATAATTTTCCCTCAACCAGTACAGGATTATCATTTAAGGAAATGATGTTAAACTCTGTGTACTGTAAGGTCGCACTTCCCTGTGCTTTGATATCCTTTGTTTCAAGGTCACGCTTCTGGATTTTTACACCGCCACGGATAACCTTGTCGGATACGGAATACTGGTTGCTTCCAGATAGTACGGCAAGTTCGCCATCTTCGGAAATCTGTGTAAGGTATGTTCCCTTAATCTGTTCGGAACTTCCGTCAGCCTGCATATATGCACCATCTAATAAGTAGCCGTTTGGTGCTTTTGTTTCTGTGACAGTGAGTGTACCAAGTGGCAGTACATTTTTACTGTCCTGTGTATAGAAGCTGTCGCCGGATACTTTGTAGCTGTCGGCAAGTCTGGATACATAATGGATAGTTCCGTCACTGTCTTTTTCGGCAACGGTTTTGGTTGTCCATGTACGGGTAGCCTTTGCAGGAAGATTGTCTGCATTGTAGTAGCCGTCATAATAGCTCCATGTGAACTCTGCACCCTCTAAAGAAGCATTTCCCTGCGGAGTGGATTTTCCTGTTTCCATGTCGATTTTAAATAAGTCAATCAAAGTTTCTGTGACTTTTGGAGTATCCGCAACAGTCAATGTCGCTGTTTTTCCAACTTCCACATTTAAGGCATGGACAATAGAATCCAGCTTGTAACCCTTTGGAGCAGAAAGCTCTTTGATGTAAACTGTTCCGGCTTTTACCTCAACTTCTTTGGTATCGCCGTTTCCATCGGCAGTAAGTGTGGCAAGCTGGCTGTTACAGCCCTTATCAGAATAGACACCAAATGTCGCACCCTCAAAGGAATAGTTGGCATTTCCATCTGTGACCGTGGGATTGGAAGAAGTCTTTTTGACCTTTGCATTTCCCACATTTAACTTCGCCCAGAACTGTCCGATGTCCTGTCCTTCGCCAGTATAAATGTAACCGCCACATTCATAACGTCCCTTGTTTGCTTTCACAAATGCTTTCGCACCAGCGTACACTTCATTCTGTACCGCCTGTGAAATTTCATTATAGGAAGCTCTGACGTTATCGCACTGCCAGCCGAGCTGTTCACTCAATCTCTGCCAGACAACACACTGTTCCAGCAAGTATCCCTGTTTGTAATTCAAGTTCGTATGAGAAGCGGTATATTGCTTGACGTACTCTAAGGAAAGAGCAACGTCCGCAATTTGATCGCTACTCATACGGGTGCTTGCGTCAGAACGTGTTTTATATCCATTCTTAAAACTGGTATTGATGTCCACACAGTAGGCAGTTTCGCCCTCAACTTTCATGTGTCCCTCATTGAATGTAGATTTGATAGAACCGTCATTCATAACGTGTTCAATGTAGCCGACACGTTCTGCTGATTCTGTCCAGTATTGATTGCCGGAAGCATGAACCGCCGTCACTGGTAATGCCGTGAGAATGGTTGCAAAAGCAAGCGTTCCTGTCAGCAATCGCTTTACTAGCTTATTCATATTTCTTCTTTCTCCTTTCGATTTTGGGTATGAAAAAAGTCGTC
Source organism: Blautia sp. TM10-2 (assembly GCF_003480845.1). NCBI lineage: Bacteria > Bacillati > Bacillota > Clostridia > Lachnospirales > Lachnospiraceae > Blautia > Blautia sp. TM10-2. Next base: position 33,919 of record NZ_QUJZ01000013.1, read on the forward strand.
CATTTCTGAACGACTGGAAATAGAAAAGGAACGCCAAAAGTGTACGTTCCATAGTCTATAAAATATTTAATTTTTCTCTCTGGTGTGCTATCTGACGCCAATTTTGACCCCAAATTTCTGAAAAATGACGATTTTTGATGAACAGCTACAAATTTTCAAAATCCGTGAATCCCTTGTAAATAGGGCGTTACGGGACTATATGAAACTAGACAAAACCAACGTCACAATAACAATAGGTGAGTGCTAATTTTTTTTATTTTTCCCGACGCTCCTTTTCTCCCTCCCCCCCCCCTAAAAGATTTTTATTCATCGCCGTACACAGCAATAAAATGAATCAGTGCCTCTGTTTCGGAACTGGCATACTTTTTGGCAGATGCTTCCAGCGGCTGTGATTGATATGCTTCAAACGAATCGCCCTCGTCGCGTCCAGATATGTAGCGATTATCATTTAGTTTCCACTTCCTCATTTCTTCAAAATAAGCAGTATTCGCCATTTCCGAATTCCAGTCCATTCGCTCCAGCAGATAATACTCCATTCCATGATAACATTCTTCGCAAATTCCCGTAAAAAATTCTTCTGCTGTCTGAGATGTTAAATGCTCTGGAGCATACCATATTTCGTTCTCTTCATTATTATATAATGCAACGCAATTCGATGATCCTGTCTCTTTCACATACAGCGGAATTTCGGGAATTCCAAGTCGTTCTGTTTCAAGCCGTACCATCTTCTGCGCTGCAATTGTTCTTTCTTCCAGTGTTTTTTGCCTCCATTCGCTCTCCTTTAAGCTCAGCAGAAATTCTTTATTTTCCTGAAAAATGTTCTCCTGATTCTGGACGAGATTATAGTCCTTTTTTCGTTCGTAAAGTTCTGCCACTCCGGACGGAGACTCAAGCTTCCAATATATCATCATACAAGTCGGTACCATACTCACGCATACTGAAACAAACAGAAATGCGTTTAAGTCACTTCTTTTTAATCTCCAGAATTTTTTCGGAGAATATTTTCGTTTTTTTCTATGTAAATCTCTTAAAACCGTAACAAGAAATATCCCATCCAGCACTGCAAGAAACAACACAATTTTCAGTGAATATTGGGCAAATAAAAACAGCATCAGTATGCTCGGCGGAAATGTATAGAATAAAACTTCATTTGCAGTTCCATCTGCGCAGTAGCTTCGAATGGGTGAGGCCAGCCACAAAATCAGGCACAGCGCATAGGCAAAAAGCATTGTCCCCGACGAAATATGGACGGAACATTCTGTAATATATACCTCAACCTGTTTCACATACATCACATACAAGATACAGATCGGATATAAAATCGAGCTTTTGCTCAACCAGTATGCCGCTGATTTTCTTTCCCGTCTTCTTTTCTGTTCCTCCATATCAGATCCCCCTGATTTTTCTTTTGTTTTATTTGAAATACTTGTATGTTTATTTTAGCGTAATTTTTCGTTTTTGCCTATCCTTCGTTTTTCAGTTGAATCTTTCTGTAAAAACCAAAATTGCGAAACCCTGTTTTGGCAGGACTCCGCAATCTCTTTTTCCTATTTACTTTATGATACATGACGGGCAGCATATTTCATTTTCTGGTTTCCGGCGCATTTCTTAAAATACTGCCGGATCGCATCTTCGTTCATATCGTTTCCGATAAACACAGCCTGGCCGGCGTTTTTCTGTTCTGTGCCGGTGATGCTGTAGCGGTGATCGGCGACATCAAATTGGAGAAACTGGTCTCCGGCTGCGAACTGTCCTTTTGCACGGATGATATTTCCAAACGCTCCGCGAATGATCTGTTCCAGAAAACACCACAGGGTTTCCGGTGCCTCCATTCGGATATTTTCGAAGGAGAAGGTCTCCGGCATCTTTTCGCCGCTCTGCGTATCCTGTACTTCTTTCTCATATCGGCCGCCCAGCAGCAGGCTCTGGTAATCTTCCCGTGTCATCGTGGATGCATAATCCGTGATGATTTTTGCCTGCGGGTTAATTTCCTGCAGAAATTTCTGGATGCGCTGTTTTTCTTCCGCCTGGCATGCTTCTGTTTTGGAAACAATGATCGTATCCGCGCTTCGGATCTGATCCTGATACAGCTCGGGATATTCCGCCATATAGCGGCGGTAACTGTAAACATCCACAATAGTGACCGGCGAGAGAAGCTGAATTCTCTCGTACTCGATCTGACGCAGATTTTCTATAATCCGGGCGAGACTTCCGACGCCTGTCGGTTCTACGATCAGGTATTCCGGGTCTACCACATTGGCAATGGTCAGCACGGATGCTGCAAAATCCTTTTTCCCGATGCAGCAGATGCACTGCTCTGTCATTTCCCATACATTTTTCTGCGTTCCTTGCCGGTTCTGGCCAAGACGTGCGCCGTCGATTCCTGCGGCTCCATATTCATTTTCCAGTATGGCAAACCGCTGATCGACGTTCCTGGCCAGCCGTTTGATAAATGTTGTTTTTCCCGCGCCCAAAAAGCCGGATACGATCAATATTTTCATACGTTTCCTTTTTCAGTCAAATTTTCAAATCATCAGTCAGCCAATTTAACGACTGGTTTGATTAAATCCTTCGGTTTATCTCTCATGAGGAACAGTGCTTCTTCCAGATGATCCCATCCATCAAACACATGTGTGGACAGCGGGCTGACATCCAGCTTGCCTGCCGAAACAAGAGCTCCCAGTTTTTCCATGCGGAGTCTTCCGCCAGGCATCAGGCCTCCGTTAATCTGTTTGTGACCCATTCCAACGCCCCACTCTACACGCGGAATATCAATGTTGTCACCGGATCCAAGATAGTTTACATTTCCGATCTTTCCGCCCGGTTTCAGGCATTTTACTGCTTCTGCAAAGGTTTCTACACCACCGCCGGCGATGACTACTTTATCAACACCTTTTCCATCTGTCATATCAAGTACCTGCTGGAAAATCGGTCCGTTCTTGTAGCTGACAAAATCCGTTGCGCCGTATTTTTTTGCCGCTTCTACGCAGACCGGTCTCGTTCCGACAGCAATGATTCTCGATGCGCCGCGCATATTCGTTCCGGCTACCGACATCAGACCAACTGGTCCGATTCCGATGACAAGAACTGTATCACCAAACTGTACATCGGCAAGCTCTACGCCGTGGAATCCGGTCGGCACCATATCGGAAAGCATGCACGCGTCGACAACATTGATGTTTTTCGGAAGCAGCGCAAGGTTTCCATCGGCATCATTTACATGAAAGAATTCAGAAAAGACACCATCTTTGAAGTTGGAGAATTTCCAGCCTGCCAGCATTCCGCCGGAGTGCATGGAATAACCAGCCTGTGCTTCCAGAGAATTCCAGTCCGGAGTGATGGCCGGCACAAGAACCCGGTCTCCCGGTTTGAAATCTTTTACGAGCTCTCCGACTTCCACAACCTCTGCACAGCACTCATGGCCCAGAATCATGTTATGACGGTCACCGATGGCCCCTTCCCATAAAGTGTGGACATCTGATGTGCAGATGGCAACTGCCAGTGGACGGCAAATGGCATCCATCGGCCCGCATTTCGGGCGTTCTTTCTCGATCCATCCGGATTCACCGATTTTCAGCATTGCATAACCTTTCATATCTTTTGCTCTCCTTTCAGATTGTTAATGATTTATCGATTCCTATGATTCGAATATATCACTAATAGGTTACTAATTCAACAGAAAAGTCACGGAATATCGTAGAATATTCCGTGACTTTTTTATAGCTTTTGCACAATAGATTACTTATAGATACTTTTTATCAAATTCTGTACCGACCGCATTCCCATACCGAAACGGCTACAGCCGGCTTTCTGCATTTCCTGTATAGTTTCCAGACTGCGGATTCCACCGGCGGCCTTGATCTGAATGCGACCGGCGGCTTCACGGCTCATGATTCGAACCTGCTCCACGGTGGAAGGACAGCCGGGATACCATCCGGTGCTCGTCTTTACATAATCCGCACGGCCTTCCACACACAGATCCACTGCCTGGCAGATTTCCTGCTCCGTCAGCTGCGGTGCCTCGATGATCACCTTAAAAATCGCCGAAGGCACCTGCTCCCGGATGGCCAGAAGTTCTTCTTTTACATAAGAAAATTCGTGGCTTCTGAATGCCGTAAGATTCATCACCATGTCGATTTCCCGGCAGCCAGCCTCCCACAGTTCTTTTGCCTGCCGCTTCTTCTGTCCGGTCGTATCTCCGCCGCCCGGAAAGCTTACCACGCCTCCCGCATGGATTTCTCTGGTGTCCTGCAGCCGTTCTGCCACATGGGCGCTGAACGCCGGCAAGGTAAACACAGCAGCCAGACGATATTTCTTTGCCAGCTCCACCATCGCATCAATTTCATCCATTGTATGAAATGCCTGTACACAGCTGATATCAATCTGCCGCATCAGTTTCTTCTGTTCTTCTGTCTCATCGCTCATTTACTCCGTCCTTTTCCCGAAATCTCCACCTCGTACTTGCTTCCGATGATCCGCACGTGGTCAATGCTCACCGGCCGGTTCTGCCAGTAGGTGACTCTGTGCACCACAAGAAGCGCATCCTTCGGCTCCGTTTTCAGAACCTGGGCTTCCATAAAGGTCGCGGATTTCGCTGAAATTCTGTCTCGTGTCTCATCAATCTGCAAGCCGAATTTCTCCTCCAGAAACTGATACAGCGCTACAAACTGATTCTCATACGCCTCGATGCCAGGGACTTTCGCATATTCGATATAATTTTCCATCAGCGTAACAGGCTCTTCATCCGCAAGCTGCAGCCGCTGAATCCTCGCCACGCTGGTTCCCTCCGGAATTTCCAGTTCATCGGCGAGCTGTTTGTCCGCCGAAATGATGTCGATCATCATATCTGACGTCGTTACCCGATATCCTTTTTTCATCAGGGATTCCGTGACCGATGTGACCTTGTTATAATTCTGAATTGCCTTATGATTCAGCACCCTCGTTCCAGAACCCTGGCGAACCTCAACCAGTCCCTCCTGCACCAGCATCTTTACTGCATTCCGTACCGTAGTACGGCTGACCTGATAGATTTTCTCCAGTTCACACTCCTTCGGCAGAAATCCCCCGACAGGATATGTTCCCTTATTGATCTCGTTTTTCAGTCTGCTGTAAACCTTCACATAAGCCGGTGCATTTTTCATCTTCTTCCCCTCCCGTGAAATATCAATATCCGCTTTTTGATCCTTTTTGCAGTATACCATATTTTGACGGCACAATCGAGTCCCAAAGAAGAGTTCCTGTTTTCTGCTTTGTCACCGACACATACTCTGCCAGACGCACAGAAAAAAGGCAGACGCATGTCATTTCTTTATGACTCACATCTGCTCTGCATGAATCTTCTTTTTTCTGCTGTCTGCGAAATACTTCCATTCTCCAGAAGCAAATCTCTCTTTCTGCGGTGTAAATTTTTGTTACAAATTTTTTATTGTTCTTTTCTATTTTTTCGTATCAAACCGCATCACCGCCATGTGCACCACGTACGGCACCAAGATGACCGGGATTGCCAGGTATGCCAGGATGCTGTACACCTTCTGGATCAGCGTCAGCAGACCAAACTGTGCGATAAGGAAGTCCGCGATGCAGCAGACAAGCGCGGCAAGGATCTGGGTGCGGCTGATTTTGCCTGCGGTTTCTGTTCTGCTGCTTCGTTCAGCGAGACCGGCGTGGATTCGTTTGACCATGGCGGCAACCATGTTGACGGCTGTGGATACGGCACCGAGGATGATCAGTACGGAAATCAGCGGTGTCATGAATTTACTGCCGACGCCCTGCTGAACCATAAATAATGTCGGGACGCTCTGCTGGATCATTTCCGGGTTCTGGTATACGGTCATGATTCCGAGGACGACCATGATCATCAGAAGGGCATTTAATACGGCACCGACTGCCATGCTCTTTCCGGCATCCTGCGGTTTTTCGAAGGATTTGGCATGCTGGACGAAGACTGCGACATTGGCAAGCTGGAAGGTTCCGTAGAGGAATGCGGCGTACAGGGCTTTGCCGAATGGGAGGTCTGCGGTTTTCATGGCGTTTACAGTATCGCCGATCTTTCCGGCTCCGGCGATGATGTTCGGGACGTAGACGATCAGCAGACCGGCGATAATGCAGATGGACAGCACTGACGCTACTTTCCGCACCAGATCCGTTCCGAATACCGAAACGACGAAAATAATTTTCCAGTTTCATAACGATTCTCCCTTCTTCCTAACAAGCAAAAGGGCATACTGACCTTCTGTTGGTCAATACGCCCTTGTATCTCCGATGTGCTTTAGTATATCACAGTTTTAACGCGAATGCACTCAATTTTAAGCAAAACGCAAAAGATCCCGGGATTTTTCTCTCCCGGGATCTGAAAATTCTTACTATGTAATTCTTTTTTAAACCACACGTCTTACCGCAAGAATCGTGGTATACGCTGCGTTGCTGCTGATCTTGATACCGTCGCGCTCATTGCTTGCGTGTACGATTGCACCGCCGCCGATGTAGATGGCTACGTGGCCGCTGTAGCAGATAATATCGCCCGGCTGAGCCTCTGCATAAGATACACCGCGTCCTACACCACGCAGTGCACTGGAGGAATGCGGAAGGTCGTATCCGAAGTGTGCGTAAACGCTCATGATAAAACCAGAGCAGTCAGCTCCGTTGGTAAGGCTTGTGCCGCCCCATACGTATGGATTTCCAATAAACTGTGTTGCATAGGATACGATGGCACTTCCGGTTGCGCTTCCGGTGCTGCTGGAGCTGCTGGAATCATCCGAGCTGCTGGTATCGCTGGACGAAGAATCATCGTAAGAGCTTCCTCCGTTAGACGGTGTTGTTGTCGTGGTGGAGCTTCCTGTGCTGGACGGTGTGTTGTCTGCCGTTGTTGTATTATTTGCAGCACTGCTTGCGGCTGCTTCTGCTGCTGCCTGTCTTGCTGCTTCTGCCTGGCGGGCTGCCTCGGCTGCTTCTGCTGCCTGACGGGCCTCTTCGGCTTTTCTTGCTGCCTCTTCGGCTGCAATCTCCTCCTGGATCTGCTGGATCTTTGCGTTCTGCTCTGCCAGTACTGCGTTGTACTGTGCAGCCATGTCGTTCAGGTCTGCGATCTGGTTTTCGTAGTCATCGGAAACGGCTTTTTTCTGCTCAAGCATTGCCTCAAGGGACTGCTGCTGTGCTTCCTGCTCTGCCTCACTGGCTTCGAGATCTGCTTTTTCATCTGCAAGCTGATTGCTGTAGTCTGTTACCTGCTGTACAAGATCCATGTACTCCTGCAGGCACTCTCTGTCGTATTTGTATAACTTCTGGGTGTACTCAGCCTGGTTGAGAATGCTGCTTAAATCTTTTCCCTCCAGAAGAAGTGCTGCCCAGCCGTTGTCTCCGCCGCTCTCATAGAGGAACTGGATTCGTTTTTTCATCAGCTCGTACTGCTCGTCCTCTTCAGCCTGGGACTGTGCCAGTTTTTCCTGTGTTGTTTCAATTTCTGTCTGTTTCTCTGCAATTTCATTTTTCAGATTTTCCACGGATGCCATGGTTACAACAAGCTGTGCGTCCAGGTCATCAATCTCGCCGGTAATCTGATTCTTTTTGGTTTCCAGATCGTCGATTTCTGCTTTTGCGTTGTCAAGCTGTGCGCTGGTCTCTGCCTGTGCTGCCTGCTGCTGCTGTAACTGCTCCTGTTTCGAGGCGCTTACTGTCATTACCTGAGCTGCACTTACGATCACTGCTAAACTTAAGGCAAGAAATTTTTTTCTCATTCTTTCACTCCCAAATTGATTCGTTGTATGTAGGTTTCTTTGTTTCAGGTTTCCCTGTTTCTTAGAAATTCAATTATTCTGTAACAATTTTGAAATATTTTTCCCAATTCTTTTACATAATATCACAATTCACAAATGGATGCAAGGAAAAATATCCCGACTTTTTGTAAACAATTCGTGAACAGTAACGATACATGTTATTTTACCTTCTGTACACTCACACAACTCAATTTGTATTGATCCGGCGAGGAAAGCGCATCGCCGTCAGGGATTGAAAAGTCCTCTGCGGAGAATTTCGCACAGAGTGCCCGGTACTGATCCTCTGTAAAGTACGGCACCGCATCCTGATTCCATTCCAGACTGATTTCCTGATCGGCCACGCCGCGCGTTACAATTTTCCCGCCTTCAAAATCCTTTTGTTTCATTTCTTTTAACGCATTGTAAACTGCAGTTCCATAATCCAGACGTACTTTCAACACGGCATTGGCGTACTCCTCCACGCCGCCGTTTGCGATCAGTGCTCCGCCTGCCGCAGATGCTGCTGCGCCAAGTACATTCTGATACGATGCACCGTCCGAGAAGAGAATCTGTCCGCCCTCACCATACCAGCTTTTGATTTTTTCCAAATACGACGGTGATACGCTGCTGCTTTTCCGATACGTATAATCCAGCGTGATGCTGTTTTCTCCAAGTCCCAGATCCGCAGCGGCCGCCTCTGCACCGAGTGCATAACCTGTCCCGTACTTTGTTCCGTTCTCTTCGTTTTTCTGTCCGATATAGCCCAGGTGCGTGTAGCCGGCCTGTACTGCCGCATATCCTGCCAGGTAGCCGGCCTCTGATACATCAATTTCCAGGCTTTCTGTATTTCCGCGGAGACGGCTGCGGCCGCTCTCACTGACCGGTTCTGCCTCCAGCAGCAGAAAACGGACATCCTTCCAGTCGCGCTGTGCATCGTAAACGGCGCGGCTCATGCTCGTTCCGGCACAGACGATAACGGATGCTCCCTTCTGCGCCGCCTCTTTGATGGTGTTTTCATAGTCCTCTGTTGTCCGTCCTGCCGGAACACTTGCTTCATATTTCAGACCGCTCTCGTCTCCATACTGCGCAAGACCGTTCCATGCTGACTGATACACGGCATCGGAAGCTACCTCACTGCCGTCGGTTACCAGCACCAGATCCACTGGTTCCGCCTTTTCTTTTCCGCAGCCGCCCAGCAGCAGCAACGACACTACGCCAAGACAGAGCGCCCATTTCCAGCTCTTTCGCATGTTTACTCCCCTTGTATTTTTATTTTCCAGATTTTTTCTTTTGTATTTCTGATCTGCGTCTTTCACGCACCTTCTAGTATAGACAATTCCAGCGCAAAAAGAAAGAGAGAATACACGAACTACAAAGTTTTTTTGTATTCTCTCTTATTTTTTATAGAAGATATTTTACTGGAACAGATCGTTCAGGATTTCTGCCGGTTTCTTCCTGCGGTAGCCTTCACTGTCACTTAAGATACTGCTGCTCCAGGTGAAATGATTCACACCGGTCAGATAGGACCGGTCAAGAACTTTTACACCATACCGCTCATACGCAACCGGATAATACATTTTCATGTATTCATTTGCCAGCTCAATAGCTTCACTGTTAATGCTTCCTGTTGAAGAAACGGTTCCGCCAAGCTGAATATACGGCGGTGTCGCATGAATGACAACCACGCTGCCGTCCGAGCACTGGCCAATGACAATCCAGACATGACCGCTCTTGCTGACCACATCACCCGGCGTAAATTTCTGGGACGTATCGCCTGTCACGCAGGTTCCCCAGCCTTTTCTTGCAAAGTAGGCCGGCATTCCAGTGGAGGTTGTCGTTGCATACTCTTTCGTCACCTGATGTGCGGTCCATCCGACATAGCCGGAACAGTCAAGACCTTTTCCGTACTCATACAGATGATCGGAATAGTTGTAGGTGGAATTCTGTGTATTGAAGAATTGTTTCCACTGCGCATTGACGCCGTAACTCTCTGCCTCTGCGTCTGTGTGGCCGCCTCCCCAGATATACAGGGTGTTTCCAAGCGGAAGCAGTGCATTTTTCAGAAAGTTCCGTACGGTGCGGACACCGATCTGCGCGGACGGTTCAAATCCGTCCGGACTCTGTACCAGCTTGCCGTCCTCATCGAACACATACGTTTTTCCGTCGATCACCTGTTTTCCGGTTATCATGCCGCCCCAGTTTCGGAAATAGTATGTATTTCCGCCAATCGACTGCCAGCCGATTGCCATTTTCGAGTCAGATCCAAGGTAATAGAGGTTATTATCATAGGTAATAAACGCATTCTTGTACATGCCGCCCCAGCTTCTCGGATAATAATAGTTATAATCCCAGTATACCCAGCCGCTTGTCGCCATAACGCCGTTTTTGTCTACATAATAATAGTTTCCGTCGTACTGAAACAGCTCGTCATCTCTTCTGGTTCCATTGGCGTTGATCCAGTAATGCGTTCCGTCCAGAAGCAGCCAGCCCGTATGGCTTGTGCCGTCCTCATCGAAATAATACGTTTTTCCGCCGTTCTGCACCCAGCCGGTGGCAAATGTTCCATCTGAATTGGCATAGTATGTTTTACCGCCGATGGTAAATGTCTGATCATGGTACAGACCGCCCCAGCTCTGGAATGCGTATTTTGTTCCGCCGATGGTATGAATTCCGGTGTACATGCCGCCCCAGCTTCGGAAATAGTAGCGGTTTTTGTCGTAGGTGATCCATTCAGACGATGCCATCGTACCGTCTTCTTTCATCCAGTACCAGTTGTTGTCATATTTCACCCAGCCGGTCTGAAGCGACGTATCCTTGTTGATCCAGTAATACGTTCCGTTGGTCAGATACCAGCCCTCTTTTGTAATCTGCTCGCCGTCTTCCAGAAAATAGTATTTCTTTCCATTGATATCGCAGACACCTGTATAGAAGGTTCCGTCATCCTTTGCCCAGTATTTCTTTCCCTGCCAGGTAAAAGATTCGTTATGGTAAACGCCGCCCCAGCTGTGGAAATAATATCTTGTTCCGTCAACCTCTTTCATTCCGGTGTACATCACACCGTCACCGTCGAAATAGTATCGGTTGTTGTCATACGTGATCCATTCAGATGCAGCACGTGTGCCGTCCGCTTTCAGCCAGTACCATTTGCCTTCCAGCTTCAGCCAGCCGGTCTGAACAGAACCATCCTGATTGATCCAGTAAGTCTGATCTCCCAGCTGAACCCAGCCGGTCTGGCTGGCATGATAGATCGATCCGTCATTCTGCGCTATGTAGGTTTTTCCTTTTACGGTAAAGAAGGTGTTTCGATATACACCACCCCAGCTCCGGAAATAATACTCGTTTCCTCCGATGCTCTGGAAACCGTTTTTATAAATGCCGCCCCAGCTCTGGAAGTAATACAGATTGTTGTTGATTTCTTTCCAGCCGGATGCCATCATGACACCATTATCATCAAACCAGTACCAGTTATCATCGTACAGCAGCCAGCCGGTCTGCAGGACGCCGTCTTCTCTTACCCAATAATATGATGTGCCTTTTTTCAGCCAGCCTTTTTGTGTGATCTGCGCTCCCGTAGTATCATCAAATGCGCAGAGATCACCATGTCCATTCATTGTTCTGACTATTCCACGGGCAACGATACCATTTTCCTGTACATAATACATTTTTCCGCTGATGCTGAGATACACATTTCTCTGAATGCCGCCCCAGCTCTGGAAATAATAAAGGTTTCCATCTACTTCCTGAAAACCATTTTTATAGATTGCTCCGTCTCCCTTGGCATAATAAAAATTATTATCGTATGTGAACCAGCTGTTTTCTGCCATGCGGCCGTTCCGGTCCGGATCCAGCCAGTACCAGTTTCCATTCCGGTAAAGCCATCCTGTTTTCAGCTGTCCGTTCTCATAAAAATACCAGCCGCTGTCGCCTGCCTTAACCCAGCCATTCTGACTGGCCCGCACAGCAGCACCGCTGTCCTGTGAAGCCTGTGTCTGCGTTTCACTCTGTATCCCGCTCTGCTGATCCTCTGTCTCCACAGACTGGTCCATCACCGTGCTGCTCCCCACAGCACTCGCGGAAACAGTCGTCGGATGTACGCTGAGCATCAGCACCATAAAAAGTGTACCGCCCAGAAGACTTCTCAATTTTTTCTTCGATGTCATTGGCAAGTAACTCCCTTACTATATTATATCTGCTTTTCTCTCCATGTTACCATTAGAAATTATATTATCTTTTGTAATATTTTGCAATAAAAACGTAAAAAAAGAGACATTCACGAAGGAATGTCTCTTTTTTTCTGTGTTTTATTTCATGCTTTATTCTGTCTTTTCAAGACGATATCCTGTGTTATTAGAACAGTCCTGTAATCTTTCCAGTAGCGTCTACATCGATACGCTCTGCTGCCGGAACTTTCGGCAGACCTGGCATGGTCATGATGTCACCGGTCAGGGCTACGATGAAGCCTGCACCTGCGGAGATTTTCAGGTTACGTACGGTAACTTCGAATCCGGTCGGTGCACCGAGTTTGGTCTGATCGTCGGTCAGGCTGTACTGGGTTTTTGCCATACAGATCGGGCAGTTGCCAAATCCGAGAGCCTCTAACTGTTTTGCCTGTTTCTGTGCATTTGCGGTCAGAACCACTCTGCTTCCGCCGTAGATCTTCTGAACGATGGCGTTCAGTTTCTCTTCGATGGAGCCTTCCAGATCGTATGCATAGGTGAAATCGTTCGGCTGCTCGCAGAGACGGACAACTTCTTCTGCCAGGGCTACGCCGCCCTCGCCGCCTTTTGCCCATACCTCGGACAGAACAACGTTAACACCGAGCTCTTTGCATTTCTCCTCAACCAGCTTCAGCTCTGCTTCGGTATCGGTCGGGAATGCATTGATGGCAACGACACATGGCAGTTTGTATACGTTTGTGATGTTGCTTACGTGTTTCAGAAGGTTCGGCATACCTTTCTCCAGAGCTTCCAGGTTCTCGCCGTTCAGTTCTGCTTTCGGAACGCCGCCGTTGTATTTCAGGGCACGAACGGTTGCTACGACTACAACTGCGTTCGGTTTCAGGCCTGCCATACGGCATTTGATGTCGAGGAATTTCTCAGCACCAAGGTCAGCACCGAAGCCTGCCTCTGTGATAGTGTAATCTGCTAATTTCAGGCACATTTTGGTTGCTGTTACAGAGTTGCAGCCATGTGCGATGTTTGCGAATGGTCCGCCGTGAACAATGGCCGGTGTTCCTTCCAGAGTCTGTACCAGGTTTGGTTTCAGAGCGTCTTTTAAGAGTGCTGCCATAGCGCCTTCTGCGTGCAGATCGCCTGCGGTTACCGGTTTCTGCTCAGCTACTTTTCCGTAGGTATATCCGATAATGATTCTGGAAAGTCTTTCTTTCAGATCTGAGATGTCGCTTGCCAGACACAGAACTGCCATGATCTCAGATGCTACGGTGATATCGTAGCCGTCTTCTCTTGGCATTCCGTTTGTCTTTCCGCCAAGGCCGTCTACAACGCTTCGAAGCTGACGGTCATTCATATCTACGCATCGTTTCCAGGTGATCTTTCTCGGATCGATATTCAGAGCGTTGCCCTGGAAAATGTGGTTGTCGATCATAGCTGCCAGCAGGTTGTTTGCTGCGCCGATTGCATGGAAGTCACCGGTGAAGTGAAGGTTGATATCCTCCATCGGAACAACCTGTGCGTATCCGCCGCCTGCTGCTCCGCCCTTTACGCCGAATACCGGTCCAAGGGATGGCTCACGAAGTGCAACCATTGCTTTTTTGCCGATTTTGGAAAGTCCGTCTACCAGTCCTACGGATGTTGTTGTTTTTCCTTCTCCTGCCGGTGTCGGGTTGATCGCTGTAACAAGGATCAGTTTTCCATCCTCCGCATCGGTGTCTTTTAACAGGTTGTAATCAATTTTTGCTTTGTACTTTCCGTACTGCTCCAGATATTTGTCATCAATACCTGCTTTTTCTGCGATCGCTGTGATCGGCTGCATGGTACATTCCTGTGCAATTTCAATGTCTGATTTGTAACCCATTGTTTTCAAATCCCCTTTCTTTTTTCCGCTTTGTCCGCCGATTGATAGCCATATTTTACCATGTTTTGTAAGATGATTCAATTGATAATTATTTATTTCACAATCTTTATACGTTTTGTACCAAAAAATGCAGAAAATTCCGCCAAAAGGCGGAGCGGAGAATTTTTCCCTGGAATTTGTCTTTTTATGTAGAAAAGGAACCTGCTTTTTCTGCCCAGGTTCCTTTTCTTTCAGCCTTTTATGCATGTTCCAGCATAATTTCTTTTAAATACCGCTGTACTTCCAGTTCTTTGATTTCTTTGCATTCTGTCTTTTCCGAAAATACCATGTTCTGAGGATTCTCCGGCTGATATGGCTTCCATTCCGGTACACCCTCTCCATTTGGATTTTTCTGTTTTGCAAAATTCGCCCAGCTTTTTGTCATAACTCTGGAAATATCATAATCCGTTCCCGTCATTGGACGCCAGCAGCGTGCAACAGTTCCAAATACATACCACAGCTCGGAGGAATGGAAGGATCCTGCCTCGTTCCCTGGAAGATCGTGGTCAAACAGATACAGATAGCACGGTTTATGATCATGTCTGATATTCAGCTCACACAATACTCTGTTTTTTACCATCCAGGAATGGCTTTCCTGAATCGCGCGCATAATGTCTTCTTTTTTCTCTACCTGCAGCAGTTCCAGGTATTTTTCCGCTGCAGGTCCCATCATCTGACGCTGCTGTTCTTTCCAGACTTCCGGGTCTTCCGGTACGCCGAATACCAGAGTCCATTCCCCGGCGGTGTTTCCAATCATCATCGGCAGATCCGGGTAATTTCCCTGATAATAACTGTCGGATACTGCCTCATCCAGCAGATAATGATCGATCACCGTTCCCATCGGATATTTCATAAATCCCTTCATCATAACTGCCATTAGCTCATCTGCACTCTTGCCGCGCAGTTCGTCTATGGAATGGCATCCTGCATCTTTCATAAATTCAGCGCCCTGTTTTTCTGCTGTTTCCATCGGTTTCTGCCCCATGCCTGGATCCGGCCAGTTGATATCCGCACAGCTCATAATAATACTTCCGGCAATATCTCCTCTGGTAAGCGGTGACACAAGCATTGTCTGCACACTGAATGCACCCGCAGACTGTCCAAAAATTGTAATATTATCCGGATCTCCGCCAAACGCACCAATGTTTTTTCTTACCCATTTGAGTGCGGCAATCTGGTCAAGATGACCATAGTTTCCAGAAACACCATGCTCACTTTCTTTTGCCAGATCCTCGTGGCAGAGGAATCCAAGAACGCCCAGACGATAATTAAACGTTACCAGAATCACGCCTTCTTTGCAAAAAGCTTCTCCGTCAAACTCCGGTTCAAATCCATATCCACCTGTGAGTCCGCCGCCATGTACCCAGAACAGAACCGGCAGTTTTTTCTCCTCCTTCACTTCCGGCGTCCAGATGTTCAGGTACAGACAGTCTTCACTCATATCTTCTGCGGACTGGAAAAATTCATCACCATACAAACTGCCTTTCGGGTGGCGCATCTGCGGCGCAATCGGTCCGAAATGATCTGCATGATAAACGCCTTCCCACTTTTCTGTTTCCTGCGGCTCTCTCCAGCGGAGCTCTCCAACTGGGGCTTTTGCATAAGGAATCCCTTTAAATACCGTATACTGTGGAATATTTCCCGGAATCCCCTCAATTTCTCCTTTTTCTGTTTTCGCAATTCGATTGACTTTTTCGTAAAATTCCATGATCTTCCTCCTTAGCCTTTGATTGATCCTACCATAACACCCTTTTTAAAATACTTCATAACAAACGGATAAAAACATAAAATTGGAACAGATGCCACCATAATGGTGCAGTATTTTATAATTTGCTTATAAGAATCCGCAAGTCCTGCAAGTTCTCCTGAAGATGCGGATGTTGCCGAACTTGTATCGTTTCGGATCAGTACTTCCCGCAGAATCAGCTGCAGTGGATATTTGTCCCGGTCTGTCAGGAAAATGGATGCATTGAACCAGGAATTCCAGTTTGCAACTACATAGTACAGCGTTACTGTTGCAAGCGTTGCTTTTATCAATGGAAGAACAATCTTAAAAAGTACAGCAATTGGTCCTGCCCCATCCAGACGCGCAGATTCTTCCAGTTCTTTCGGAAGCGTTGCCATTGCCGTTCTGACCAGAATAAGGTTAAATGCGCTGACACACGTCGGAAGAATAACCGCAAGGCGGGTATTGTACATTCCAAGGCTTCTTACTACCATATAGAACGTGATAATTCCTCCGCTGAACATCATGGTAAAGGAAATAATCAGCATCAGTGCATTCGACCAGAGCAGATCGCTTTTCGAAAGCGGATACGCTCCCAATACAGTAATCAGCATTCCAAGTGCTGTCGATGCAAACACATAAAAAAGAGTATTTCCATAGCTTCCCATCAACTGTCTTGTCTGAAATACCAGCTTATATCCCTCCAGCGTAAAACCATGTGATTTTAAAATCAATCCGCTCTGGTTCATGACCCAGTTGGGATCAGAAACCGATGCAAACGCCACATGAAGAATCGGCAGCAAACATACAACTGCAAGAAAAATTAGAACCAGATAGTCAAATACAATAAATATTTTTCGCGCCAGAGACGTTTTTGTTTTTTTCATGTTTTTTCCTCCTAAAACAGACTTGTTTCCGAGTACTTCCGGCTGATAACATTTGCACTTACAAGCATAATGAAGTTAATCACAGAGTTGAACAGACTGACAGCCGTACTGTATCCATAGTTAAACTCTTCCAGACCTTTTCGGTAAACAAAACTGGAAATAATATCTGCGGTTTCATAAACCTGAGGGTTATATAAAAGAATGGTCTTCTCATATCCAACCGACATGATGGAACCGATTCGCAGAATCAACATAATAATAATGGTGGAGGAAATTCCAGGCAGTGTTACATGCAGTGTCTGTTTCCAGCGGTTTGCTCCGTCAATTTTTGCTGCCTCATACAGTTCCTGATCCACGCCGGAAAGTGCTGCTACATAAATAATACTTCCAAAGCCAAGTCCCTGCCATAAATCCGAAACAATGTACAAAGGACGCCAGCACGCCGGATCGGATAACAGATTTACCTGTTTTCCACTAAAAAAGGTAACGATCTGCGACAGGACACCTGTACTTTTGGTAAAGTCTACAATGATACCTGCCAGAACGACCATGGAAATAAAATACGGCATATAGGTAATCATCTGTACACCTTTTTTGAAAATGGAATCCTTCAGTTCATTCAGAAGCAGCGCAAAAATGATCGTGAGCGGAAACTCAATGATCAGCTGCAACATACTCAGCACAACCGTATTCCGAATGACACGCCACGCAAATACCGATTGAAAAAAGTCTTTAAAATTTTCCAGACCTACCCATTGGCTTCTGAGAATTCCAAGTTTTGGCTTGTAATTTTCAAATGCCATCAGGATGCCTCCCATTGGAAGATATGCAAATACGATAAAAAATGCAATCAACGGAACCGCCATAAGATACAGCAGTTTGTTTTTCTTCCAGTCTTTTACGATTTCCTTCCTTGTAAATTTTTTTGTTTTCATATGTGCTCCTTTCTTCCCGCCGGACTTATCATTAATCTGATTGTATCGTCTTCCCTGCCGGTTCGAAAGAACCACTTTTTGTGGCTTCCCTCCTTTTTCTGCTGCTTTTTTATGGCCTTTTCTTGTGGTGGTACTCATTTTCTGCTATTTCTGCACCATAGTTTCCCGATATTGGCCCGGAGTCACTCCTTCATACCGTTTAAACGTACGAATCAATGCTCTGGATTCCACATATCCTACCTTTTCCGCAATTTCCTGCACGCTCATTCCCTGCATCAAAAGTTCTTTTGCCTTCGCAATCCGCACGATATGAATGTTGTCTCTCACACCAATTGACGTTACTTTTTTATAGTTTCTGCTCAGATGTGATGTTGACAGATGGAACTTTTCCGCCAGATACTGCACATCCATCTGCGGGTCTGCATAGTTTTTCTCAATGTAACTCTGCACTTCCCATACCCATGGAAAGCCTTCTTTCTCCGTTCCCTTCTGATAGGAAATAATTTTTTCAAACAGAAGATCAATTTTTTCCCTGATCTCCTGCAGTGATCTTACATTAGAAAGTGATTCCAGAATCTCACCGATCTGTCTTGCTTCTTCCGTGCTGTTTTTCTCGAGCTGATCCACATGTGGAATTCCTTCCAACAGATTGCTTACCAAACCATAAATTTTGTATCGCTCCAACTGAAAGTTTTTGATTTCTCCCTGTTCCACCATATTTAACTGTTCTGTCAGCAGTTCATACGCATTCGTGTAGTCTTTGATGGACAGCAGATTTAAAAAGCGTTTCTGAATATCCAGCGAAATAGAATCTTCTTCCAGCGCTTTCCTGGATTTGCTGTCACGATAGTCTAAAATATTCGGAATATCCTTTTCCCAGAAAGTCTTATAGTTTGCCATTTCCTCCGCATTTAAAAACAGCTCTGGAATATCGCTTAGCTCACTGCCCTGGCCTCCGCGGAACACACACAGTTCTGCATGAATAACATCCTTGTGGAAATCAACGATCTGGTTCAGCAGCTGATTGAGTACATCAGCCTCTTCCACCGGCTGACAGATACACAAGATCATTCTGTCATGACGAAATGCAGCCCCTCCGTTCTTACAAAGCAACTCCTCAATAACATTTTGACTTACAAACAACAGCAGATCATAATCTACCGTACCATTCACACAAAATGTAGATTCTTCGATCTCCCTGTATTGGAACATCATAAATTCGAACGGAGCATTTTTTAATGAAATCTCATATTTACTCAGTTTTTCCTGTACTTTTTTCTCATTGATATTACCTCTGCACATGGAAAACAGAAACTCATCTTTTTGCTGCTGCATACTTCCTCTTAACTGTTTCTGTATGTCATGCAGCCTATACTCATAGACAAGCATTGTTTTTTCCAAGGATTTCATCATTTCAGGATAACTGTCTGCTCCATCCATCCGAAACGTATCCAGAATCTCCTGGATTGGTTCTGAAAATGCTTTACTGTAATGCCATGCCAGAAAAACGCCTGCCAACAGGCTCATCAGAACAGCACCCGCAATAATGATAAAATATGTTCTGTTCTGCTGATAAAAAATCGACATTGGAATAGAAAAATAATAGTTCCATACTCCGCTTTGGGAAGATATTCCCATTGTAATATATCGTTTTCCCTGTATTTCCTGCATCACAGGTTCGGAATTGCACACAATCTCTTCATAACTGTTCTGCTGCAGCACATCCTGTCCCTCCGGAACGGTACCAATCATCAGGGAGCGATCTCCGTTTGCCATGCAGCAAATACTCTGCTCAATATAGTCACTCAGGTTTAATATTTTTTCAAACTCTCTGACAGAAACAAACGTAATAACTACACCAGCCCGATGATAGCTTTTATCCAAAATTGGGTTTAAATGGATCAGTACCGCACTTTTTGTGCCCGATTTTAAAATCTGATATGCTCCCTTATTTCTTTCCAGGGAAACCAGATTCTGAAATTCTTCTTCAGAAATTCCTTTCTTTTTCAAAAATGCATCCAAATTTTCGTCCTGGTACCGATAGTTTCCAGTAAACACAGCGTTGCTGTTTTTAAAATACAATACCGTTTCTGCTTCACTTTGCTGCATCGTATTTTCAT
This sequence comes from Blautia sp. TM10-2, assembly GCF_003480845.1. NCBI lineage: Bacteria > Bacillati > Bacillota > Clostridia > Lachnospirales > Lachnospiraceae > Blautia > Blautia sp. TM10-2. The sequence continues at coordinate 53,410 of NZ_QUJZ01000013.1, forward strand.
TGCGCAGAACCTGATTCAATTCTGTATACTTCAGCTGATACTCCGGCTGCTCATCTTCCAGTTCCGCTATTTCCTGAACAATCGGATGATCCGCCAGAAGCTGGCTGATCTTTGAAATATTTTCCAGCCGAATGTCCATCTCATGCTGTACCTGATTTAATAATGCAACCTGCGCATTTTTCGTATTGCTCTTAAAACTCTGATAGGAATAAAAAGAACAGCCAATCAGTACAATCAACAGGATCATCACCAACACCAGATACGTTTTCATCACGGATAAAAATATTTTTTTCTCTTTCATCTTTTGCATCCCCCATGCATTTTCTTCCTTAAATTATAGCACGCACCCCCGGAAAAGTCTCAAAATTGCCCAAGGATCACGCAAAACGGCAATCAAAACACATTCTGGCAATTCTGATTCTGACGGCAAACTGCACCTGACGCAAAAACTGGTTCTTTTCTTTTTTCCCACCTTTCTCTTATAATACAGGTAACGTGCACGAACATTAGAACGAAAATCAAAAGAAAAGGAGATTTCAAGTATGAAAAAAAGAATACGACAGGCTATACGCATGGGCGCCTTATTACAGAGCGTTGTTCTTCTGGCAGGATGCGGTGCTAACGGCAGCACTTCTTCCGGCAGTTCCACCTCTGCTTCTTCTAATACTTCTTCTGCAGCTTCTTCTGTAAGTTCTGACACTTCTGCTGCAGATACTGAAGTTTCTCTTCCATTAGTGGATGAGAAAACAACATTAACTCTCTGGACTCCTATGGATGCCAATGCTGCAAGTATTGTAGATTCTCTCGGTGATACAGAATTTTTTCAAAAGCTGGAAGAAAAAACGAATGTACATATTGAATTTCAGCATCCCGCCATTGGAGACGAAGCATCTGCTTACAATCTTATGATCGCAGGCGGCGAACTGCCGGATATGATCAAAAACAGTGGCCCTTCCTATGTTTATCCTGACGGTCTTGATGCCGCTGTAGACGATGGCTATTATATGGACCTGACAGATCTCATCCAGAAGTATGCTCCTCATTATATGGCTGCTCTCGAAAAGGCCGGAGAAGAAGATGAAAATCTGAAGCGCAGTGCTTATACCAATGACGGACGTATGGTCGGTATCTATCAGATCATGTCAGAACAGCAGGGACCATATGCCGGCATGTATGTCCGCAAAGACTGGCTCGATGACCTCGGTATGGATACTCCGGTCACCTACGATGACTGGGAAACCATGCTTACTGCTTTTAAAGACCAGGAAGGTGCAACTGCTCCGCTGACGCTTTCTTATACTGGATATGATGTATTTGCCAATGCCTTAAATGCCGGTTATGGAGTTTCCAATACTTTCTATCAGGAAAACGGCGTTGTTAAATACGGACCGATTGAAAGCGGCTGGAAAGATTATGTTGAAATGATGCATCGCTGGTACAGTGAGGGATTAATTGATCCTGACTTTATGTCTACAAACGCAGTCCTTCCGGACAATGCAATGGTTACCACAGGAAAAACCGGTGCATTTTGCTCTATTTACACATTAATCGCAGCATACGAAGGTGCAAACTCAGATCCAAATGCCGAGTACGTTCCTGTTCCTGCCCCGAAAGTAAATGCTGAAGATACTGTAAAATTAAATATGTATTATCTGCTCGGTCCGTGCATCACAGTTTCCGCAGATTCTCCAAATGCCGAGCTCTGTGTAAAATGGCTGGATTATCTCTTCAGCGAGGAAGGTGCTCTTTTAGCCAACTATGGTACCGAGGGCGATACTTTTGAATATCAGGAAGACGGAACTCCAGTTTTCACCTCCAAAGTAACTGCCAACGAAGATTATACTTTTGCACAGGCAATGGCTTATTTCACTATGCCACCTTCCCGTGTCTGCCTGCAGGACTGGAAACGTGAGCTTGCCGCCGTTCCGGAAAAAGATCTTGTTTCCTATGATATCTGGGCAGAAGCTGGCACCGAAAACTGTCTGCCTGATGTCAGTGCTATGGGTATTTCTTCAGACGAAAACAAAGAATACAGCAAAATCATGACTGATGTTACGACAATTGTAAACGAAAAAACATCTCAGTTTATCACAGGTGTTATTTCTATGGATGAATATGATGATTTTATCGCTCAGCTGAAGCAGATGAATGTTGATCGTGCAGTAGAAATTGTGCAAACCGTTTATGACCGTTTCCAGGCAAGATAATCGAATCATACATCACTCTTTTGTAGTCTCTCTCTGAATTAACAAAAAACACCGGCCTTCTCCGGAAACAGATTTTTATCTGTCTCCGGGAAGCCGGTGTTTTTATATGTTCTATTTTTTAAGAATACTGCGACTCATCCACATCAAACGGTTCGTCGCAAGGTCCTTCAAGGAGGCGGTAGCTTCCCTTGACGGAGAAGTAGTACCACTTTCCGTCGATCAGCTTCCATCCCTTGACAGCATAGCCGTTTGCATCGATGTAGTATCTCTGCTCGGTGTCATTCGCATAGCGGTGCGGGTTCAGGGATACCCATTCGCCTTTGGCCCAGCGGTCTTCGTCTTCGATGTAGAACTTCCAGCCCTCATCGGTTTTGGTCCAGATGGAGGTTACCTGCTCTTCCATTTTCTCGAAGAATTTGGATTTCTGGGAGAGGTCATCATTGAACTGGTCAAAGGTCAGCTTCTCAGCAAGTGTCTGCTCGCCGGAGAACAGGTTGGTTCCAAGGCCGAGGCGGTCGCCCTCGATGGTGGCGCCGAGGCTGGCAAGCGTGGTCGGGAACATGTCCATGGTGGTGAAACTTCTGTTTTTCTCCTGCTGCGGCTGGATCGGAGAGTTGATGATCACGTTGTATACGGTTCTGGTGTAGTCCGGATCAATGTTCTCACAGAAATCGGAATCCATCGTCAGATGGTCGCCAGAAATTACGATCGTTGTGTTCTCGTAGAAATCCTGCTGCTGAATCCAGGAAACGAACTCGGTGACCTGCTTGCTGGAGCAGTGCAGAACCATTCCGTACTGGTTGTCACCGTCGTTTTCTTCATCGCAGAGCTCACACGGATATCCATCCTCAAAATGGGTGTCTGCGGTCAGCATGGTGAAGTTGAACGGCTCTCCCTCTGCTGCGATTTCGGTCAGGCGGTCTTTGGCAAAGGAAAAGAGTTTTTCATCCTCATAGCCCCACCATTCGTAATATCCTTCCGGGATCAGGCCTTTTTCCATAGCCCAGCTGTAATCGTCTACTTCGTAGTCACCGTGCTCTTTAAAGTACTCTTCCCGGCCGCCGAACTGTCCGATTGAACCGATGAAGAAATACTGCTTGTAGCCTTCATCCGCCAGGACATCACCCAGGGTATTGATTTCCGGGAAGAAGCTGGCCTGATATGCCATCTCATTTCGCTGGATTCCGATGCTGAGAGGCAGACCGGAGGTCTGTGCGAAAATTCCGGCAATGGTCCAGGTTGCGTTTACGGTAGGCTGGCCGCCGCCAAGCAGCTCCGTGTTGGAAAAGCTGATGTTGTCTGCGGCAAGCTGGGTCAGCTCCGGGATATAGTTTTTATCGAATGCTCCGCCGGAGGCTTTGTCTGCGTAGGTGCTCTCCATGGATTCCAGATAGAGATAGATCAGATTTCGTTTCTGTTCCGGGAACGTGATATTCACGCGGTCCGGATCTACGTAGTTGTCTTCTACCACGGTATTGTACGTGCTCTGATTTTTCAGATAATCTTTTACGTCCAGTGCTGCCCACACGTCATTGATGGAATAGACGATGCTGGCGGCTCCTGCCGCGATACAGATCATCCCGAACGCCACATGGGCTTTGCGTTTTTCCCGAAGAAAAATGCTGACCAGAATCAGAAGGATGAGTGCTGCCGCTGCGATCAGCGCACTTGAGCAGACATAACTCATCAGAAGATCATGGCTGGTTCCGGCAATCGGGGCCTTTAACTGGTAAACAAGCTCTTCCATGCTCAGATTCGGCCATGTTTTCCGCATCCAGCGCTCGGACGTAAACAGCAGCACGCCAAGCGTTCCGATCAACACTGCAAACACAGCCAGCAGAATGCGCCCTGCTTTTTTCGTTTTTTTCTGTTTCTTGTGTTTCATCTTCCTGCCTCCAAAAAGCATTACAGCTTACAAAATCTTAACTTTTTTTACAATCGCCTTACGTATTATAGCAAAGACCGTTTTAAAAAGATAGAAAATTTTTATAAAATTTTTGCACAAAAAGTACAGCCAAAAACATATTTTTTGCATGACACATAAAAACCCGCCCGGCACCGCAAATCTCTTCGCGGCCCAAGCGGGTTTTTCATCTCTATTCCGGGAAAGCCTTATCAGCTTGCCTTGTTCTTTCTCTGTTTGATGACCTTCAGTCGTGTGAACTCCTCGCGCTCCTTCTCCTCCAGTGCGTCCGCGATATCCTTGGACAGCTGGGTGTAATGCGGAATCGTGATGTTCTTCAGCGCGTTGGCACGCTTCTGTGTTTTCTTGATTGCCGCAGCAAGGCGGTACGCCGAGTTCTCTATCATGGAAAGGTTTAAGGTCAGGTCTTTTACTTTTTCAAAGGCCTGTCTTGCCTGATCCAGGGACTCCTTCGTGCTGTAGTAAGCATACGTCGGGGCCTGTCCGGACGTATCAGCCTCTACCAGCGGAATTTCCACGCCCATGATACTCCTTGTCTTGATCCGGATGGATTCCTCCACCGGAACGGTATAGGACACGGTCTGTACGTTGGTGATACCGATCTCCATGTTAGCAATCTGCAGCGCCGCATATGCTTCGCGGAACGTCACATCAATCTGACGCTGAATATCCTTCGCCTCATCGATCAGGCCCATGAGCTCGCGGATCAGAATATTCCGCTTCTTGTCCATCAGCTCGTAACCCATGTGGGCAAGTTTCAGAGAGTTCTTTGCAAGAATCAGGTTTCCCTTGGTAGGAAAGGTATTCGGGTCCATTCCGATCTCACTCCTCTCGCTTACTCATTCATGGCATCGGCTTCTGCCTTTGCTTTTGCTACTGCATCAATGGTGGTCGGATGATAATACTGATCCAGAACCTTGGTGTTGACACGGTCGAGCTCTTCTCTCGGAAGCAGTCCAAGAAGCTCCCATGCCTTGTTCAGCGTATCTTCCATGGAACGGTTTTCATCCATTCCCTGGCCGATGAATTCATGCTCGAATTCATTACCGAATACCAGGTACTGTTTATCGATCGGAGAAAGCTCATCCTCACCGATAACGGATGCCAGGGAACGCGCATCTCCTACCTTTGCATAGCAGGAGAACAGCTGGTTCGCTACGTCCTGATGATCGGCTCTTGTGTAGCCCTCACCGATACCGTCCTTCATCAGACGGGAAAGACTCGGCAGCACGCTGATTGGCGGGTAAATAGACTGGCCGTGAAGCTGGCGGTCCAGTACGATCTGACCCTCGGTGATGTAACCGGTCAGGTCAGGGATCGGGTGCGTGATATCATCGTTTGGCATGGTCAGGATCGGAATCTGTGTTACGGATCCCTCTACGCCCTGTACGATTCCGGCGCGCTCATACAGCGTAGCCAGCTCACTGTACAAGTATCCAGGATAACCTTTACGGGAAGGAATCTCTCCACGGGAGGAGGAAACCTCACGCATAGCCTCGCAGAAGGATGTGATATCGGTCAGGATAACCAGGATATGCATGCCTTTCTCGAATGCAAGGTACTCGGCAGCTGTCAGCGCTACCTTCGGAGTGATCAGACGCTCTACAACCGGGTCATTTGCCAGGTTCAGGAACATAACAACGTGGTCAGATACACCGCTTTCCTCGAAGGTCCGGCGGAAGAACTCTGCTACGTCGTATTTAACACCCATAGCGGCAAATACGATTGCGAACTTTTCATCAGAATCTCCCAGGGATGCCTGCTGTACGATCTGTGCTGCCAGCTGGTCGTGCGGAAGTCCGTTTCCGGAGAAAATCGGCAGCTTCTGTCCACGAATCAGGGTGGTCAGACCGTCGATTGCAGAGATACCGGTATGGATATAGTTTCTTGGGTATTTACGGGTAACCGGGTTCAGCGGCAGGCCGTTGACGTTTCTTCTTACCTCTGCGTCAATCGGTCCCATGCGGTCGATCGGTTTTCCGATACCGTCAAAGGTACGTCCCAGGATTTCCTCGGAAAGTCCGATCTCCATCGGATGTCCGGTCAGACGGGTATGGGTATTGGTAAGAGACATGCTTGAAGTTCCCTCAAATACCTGAATAACGGCTTTATCTTCGTATACGGCAACGATACGTCCCAGTTTTTTCTCATTGCCGTCTACGGTAAATTCTACGATTTCCTCGTAGGAAGCATTTTTTACACCTTCCAGAACAACCAGAGGGCCATTGACCTCACTAAGGCCTAAATATTCAATTGCCATGATGAATTCCCTCCTTAACCATTCTTCTCGAGTACCTTATCGTAGAAGGTGTCGATATCTTTTTTGTATGTGTCAAACAGATCCAGACGGTCATTCGGTACATCGTATTTAATAGAAACGACGCGGTCGAAGATCTTGTCCTCTTTCAGTACGGACATTGGCATGCCCATCGTTACGAGCGCTTTGGATTTCTTGTACAGATAAAGAATAACTTCCATCATCTTGTACTGTTTTTCCAGAGATACGCAGGTGTCATCCGGATGGAATGCGTTCTGCTGCAGGAAGCCCAGTCGAATAACTCTGGCGATTTCCAGGGTCAGCTTCTGGTCATCCGGAAGAACATCGCTACCGATCAGTTTTACAATTTCCATCAGGGAGCTCTCAGAGTTCAGGATTCCCATTAACTGGTTTCGCATATCTACGAAGTTTTTGTTTACGTGATCTTTGTACCACGGCGACAGATCCTGCAGGTATTCACTGTAGCTGGTCAGCCAGTGGATCGCCGGGAAATGACGGGCGTAAGCCAGCGATTTGTCCAGTCCCCAGAAGCAGCGGACGAAACGTTTGGTGTTCATGGTAACAGGCTCGGAGAAGTCACCACCCTGCGGAGATACGGCTCCGATGATAGATACGCTTCCCTCTGCGCCGCAAAGGGTCTGCATCATGCCGGCACGCTCATAGAAAGCGGACAGACGGGATGCCAGATATGCCGGGAAACCTTCCTCGGCAGGCATTTCCTCCAGACGGCCGGACAGCTCACGAAGTGCCTCTGCCCAACGGGATGTGGAGTCTGCCATGATTGCTACATCGTAGCCCATATCGCGGTAATACTCAGCCAGTGTCAGTCCGGAATACAGAGATGCCTCACGGGCTGCAACAGGCATGTTGGATGTGTTGGCGATCAGGGTGGTACGGTCCATCAGCGGGTTGCCGCTCTTCGGGTCGATCAGTTCCTGGAACTCCTCCAGAACCTGTGTCATCTCGTTTCCACGCTCTCCACATCCGATATAGATGATGATATCGGCATCAGACCATTTTGCGATCTGGTGCTGGGTCATGGTTTTTCCGGTACCGAATCCGCCAGGGATGGCTGCTGTGCCGCCTTTTGCGATCGGGAACATCGTATCCAGGATACGCTGTCCTGTGATCAGCGGAACGGATGCCGGATATCTTTTCAGGGTTGGACGCGGTACACGGATCGGCCATTTCTGTGCCAGTGTGATCTCTTTTTCGGTGCCATCTTCCAGTTTCAGTTTTACAATCGGGTCAAGGATGGTGTACTTTCCGTCTTTGGCAGCCCAGATAACCGTGCCGTTGACATCCGGCGGAACCATCGATTTGTGTACGATGGAACGGGTCTCCTGTGTCTCTGCAATGATTGCGCCGCCCATCAGCTCTTCGCCTTCTGAAACAGTTACATGGACATCCCATTTTTTCTCTGTATCCAGAGAATCTACGGTAAGACCGCGGCTGATATATTTACCGGACTGCTTTGCAATCTCGGACAGCGGACGCTCAATACCGTCAAAAATGTTGTTCAGGATTCCAGGTCCCAGTGTAACAGAGAGGGCATCTCCGGATGCGGTAACTGTTTCGCCTGGTTTCAGTCCTGTGGTTTCCTCGAAAACCTGTACTGTAGTGGTATCCTTTGTCAGGGCAATAACCTCGCCGACCAGACGTTCTTTACCAACGTAAACCATCTCGGACATTTTAAATCCGGTGTTTCCTTTCAGATATACGACCGGACCGTTGATTCCATAGATAACTCCGGTTTTATTCATGCTCTACACCTCCGTGAAAGATGAAATTCTCCCGCTCTTCGTTCAGAAGGGTCTCGAAGGAATTATCGATCAGAATATTTTTCTCCGGAATGACCGCGCGCACGCCGCCAAGGAACGGCATGGCCGAAATGGTAAGGGTTACGGAGAGTTTCTGCTCCAGGGAAGCCTTATGAGCTTCGTCTGACGGATCCAGATATAAGGTCAGTTTGTCATTTCCGGCAAACGTAACGGCTTCGCGGATTTTGCGCTCCAGATACTCCTCATAGGATGGATCCTTTTTATAAGCGGTAAGTTTTTCACGAACTTCTTTAAACAGTTTTTCTTTTAATTCCAGATTTTTACGGGACAGCTTCCGTCTGATATGAAGCTGATCCGCAGACAGTGTCTTATTGACATCACGTTTTGCTTTCTCGGTCTCGGCAGCAACTTCTTCTTCTGCCTGACGTCTTGCGGTTGCTTTATGCTCCTCGAAGATCTTATCCAGAGCTTTCTGGTGATCGCCGATCACACGTTCTGCTTCACGGTTTGCACTGTCCAGGGAATGATTATAAAAATTCTGAAGTTTTTCCTCAGTAGTCAATGTGTGTCACCTCCAGGGCATTCTTACAGTTTTAATCCAATAGATTCATTTACAAAGGAAGTGATAAAGTCCGGCGCTCTTCCGGTACCGTGACGGTCCGGAATTTCAATGAGCAGCGGAAGCTTATGGTTGAGGCGGACATCCTCCAGAATGTCCGGGAATTCCTTCCCGAACTTTTCTGTAAGGAGAATAATTCCGATCTCTTTGTCTGCCAGTGTTTTCTGCAGTGTATCATAAAGCTCCTCGCGCTCATGAACGACAACGCCTTCCACTCCGGCCAGGCGCATGCCCGTCTGAGTGTCTACGTTATCACTGATCAAGAACATTTTCATTTATGATTCCTCCAACTTAAGGTGAAGATCAATACCTTCCGGTTTTGGAATCAAAGTTTACCAAGAATCATGAAGGAGATGATCAGACCATACAGAGCGATACCTTCGGCCATAGCTACGAAGATCATGGATTTACCAAAGATGCTGCCGTCTTCGCTGATTGCTCCAAGAGCTGCGCTTGCGGAAGATGCAACGGCGATACCGGAACCAATACCGGAAAGACCTGTAACAAGAGCTGCACCGATGTAACCAAGACCGGTTGCAAGACCAGCGCCTGCTTCTGTTGCAGCAGATGCAGTTGTTGCGCCTGCGAAGGAAACAACGGTTGCGATCAGCAGAAGGCCGAAGAAGCCGCTTACATTGGCTGCCAGAGATTTTTTGTAACGATTTTTGTTGTGCTCACCTTTGAAGTAATAAGTCATAGGAACAACGATGGTTAATACCATTGCGATTGCAGTAAGTACCTGTACAAATGCTGAGTTCATAATAGTTTTCCTCCTGAAGTTAATTCATTAAATTTACTCTTTGCTGCGATCCGGAGCCATTTTCACTTTTTCCCGATACAGCTTCCCGCCATATTCACTTCCATTTCGCATGGCTCTGAATCCTCTTTTATTTCTCGCCTTTTTTCAAAAACGGAACAAACGGTTTTCCGTCTCCTTCATAGAACCGGCTGAACATCTCGTAATACTCCAGACGCAGTACCTGGATCGCTACCAGCAGTGCCTCAAGGCAGGCAACGAAGACATTTCCGAGAACAATAACCGGCCAGCTGATGCTGCCGCCGCCTGTTGCTCCGCCGAGCATCAGGACAACCTCCATCATAGCCGCATGGCTGACTGCATATGCGCCGACACGGACAAAGGAAATTGTGTTGGAGAAGTAGCTCAAAAGCACATCGAAGAGTTCGAAGAATGCCTGTACAAAGAACATTCCCTTTCCAGTCTCCGGAAATGCATTGCCCTTCTTCTCTACCATACGCTCCAGTGGCTCTTTTAAGAAGATCGCAAGAAGCGGAATACCGAACATGACTACCATCACGCCGACAGCCGGAGCTTTATGGCCGCTGAACAGGAGAACGAGTGTAACGGCAAGGGCTCCGTAGAAAATGAAGCCTGCCAGGGAGTTCTGGCTGAACAGAAGCTCGCCGAGCTTATGGTTTCTTGCTGCATTAATCATATGCAGAACCATTCCTGTCAGAATCATGAACATACCAAATGCAACCGCTGCGACAAATACGGTGTTCATCGAACCGATGAACGGAAGCGTTGTCATCGCTTCCTTCGGATGCAGCCAGAGGGCCGGTATGACATTCTCAAATCCGAAGAAGCTGCCGAACAAGAATCCGAAGATCACAGAGAATACCGCGCAGGTACTCATGATCGCTGCCAGATCCATCTTCTTGTAGTGGTACAGCAGTGCGCCGCCAATCAGCAGACACAATCCCTGTCCTACATCGGCAAACATGATTCCGAAAATAAAGGCATAGGTGAGTCCTACGATAATCGTAGGGTCAATTTCATTGTAATTTGGCAGTCCGTACATCTTCACGTACATCTCAAACGGACGGAAGATTTTCGGGTTTTTCAGCTTTGTCGGCGGCTGACGCAGAACGTTGTTTGCATCATCCTCGATGAAGCAGAAGAGATTTGTGTCGTTTTCGATGTCCTTCTGGAAGGAAGCGGCATCTTTTTCCGACATCCAGCCGCACAGAATATAGAAGGTTTCCTTCTTAGATTTTGTGCAGGCTGCCAGGCGACGGACATCAAAGTTGCCGGAGAGCTGCTCTAACTGCTCTTTTGCTGCAACCAGATCCTCTGCGGAATCCGAAAGGCATTTTGCCAGTTTCCGTGAGCACTCGCTGAGTGCATCGTCTGTCTTTTTGATTTCTGCCTGAAGTGCTGCGTAAGCATCCTCCGGCGTTCCGCTGTACTCGTCCGGAACGTAGATTCTTTCGAAGTGCAGGGATGAGAATACGGCGTCCACTTTCGTGACCTGATCTCTCGGGCAGAAGTAAATGCCCCATACATACTGCTCATCGGAATGGCAGCGGTAGAATACCGTATCGCTGTTCTCATAGCAGTAGCTCTCAAACTTGTTGTAATACTCTTTTGTGATCTTTCCGAATCTGAATTTGATAAAGTGGAAATCCAGAATGGAGGAAAGATTGCAGTGCAGATCCTGGAACGGCTCGATTTTCTGTGCTTTTTCCATCAAGTCTTTCTTTTTTGCTTCCAGTTCTGTACGCTCCTGGTTCAACTGGCCAAGGGTGTGATCCAAACCATGGACACAGTTGATGGCATCTTCCAGGGAAAGTCTTTTCGTGGTGGTACGCTTGTCTTCCGGCAGAAGTGCTGTAAAATCTTCCGCCTGTTTTAAGGTCTCTTTGTATGGGTTGATCTGGATATACGGTGTGATATTCTGCATCGTAGACAGCTCCGTCAGAGCGTTTTCCAGATGTATCTCATATTTTGAGAGATAAGTGTTGACCACACGGTCAATGTCGGCTTTCGGCCCGGTGATGCTCAAAAATTTCATCTTGACAATCAATGAGTACACCTCCCCGTGTATTAAGTTTTTGCGATATGCTGCATTGCCTCGTCAGCGCTGATACGGTAACGTACGCACTCGAGTGCAATAATAAGCCGGTTTACCTCGTGCTCTTTGTGATAGAGGTATGAGTATATGGTGGCAACGGAATAAGGATCCTGTCTGGATTCACTGGAAAGTATGTGCTTCATAATGGCTGCATACATGGATTCCAGCGTATCGACTTTGAAGGAATCATACCGTTTCGCATAATAGGTTTGTTCCAGCAGCTGGGAAAATGCACTCATATTCTCGGCTTCTACCAGTGCCTTTACCACATCCTTTTTCAGCCGGTGATGAACCGGAATCAGCAGGGCGTAGATTTGTGCGCTGGTCATGTGATAATAGCGTTTGGAACGGTAGATCCACTGAAGGTTCAGCATGTCAAACTTGCTTCCCCATGCAGCGGTCAGCTCTTCCAGATCCCGCTTTGTCACTACTTTTGATCTGTCTTTCCACATCTGTGCAAAGTAATACAGATCCAGGGTCATCTCATAGTCGAACAGGGTCGGACGCTCGATATCCGCGAGCTGCGACAGCGGGGCATAATATTCTGTCCCTTTCAGGTTCGCAATCAGTTCTTCGATCGTCCTGGAGGACGCCAGAAGATTGATGTCCAGCTGGGAATGCTTGTTAAAGAACTCGTCGAATATGGACAGGTTCAATACCACATCACGGTGATCAAATACCGTGTTCAGGCATTCTTTGATAACGGACACTTCGTATCGTTTAAAGTAGAGCGCAAGGAACTTTCTCTGCTCCACATTTGCAAAACGGTACAGCTTGGAAAAATCCCGGTATACCGTCAGGCGCAGCATTTTCTCGATCTGACCTCGGTGAAGGTCAGCTTCGTTGTAGCCCTCAAACAGATCCTCATAGCCTTTATGCTGCTTGAGGTAAGAAACTGCCTGCGGTACACTCTCCAGTTCCACGATTTCCCGAAAATTCTGGTCGTTTAAAAGATGGCTCTGCATGGCTCTTATCTTTGTGGTAAGGCCGCTGTAGGATAATAGACCGCTCATCGTTTCACTTCCTTATAATGTTTTCGTAAATCTGTGTGGACAGTGCTCCGTGATTCTGCTCGTAATAAGCGTCCAGTGAAGATAGAAGTTCGGCGGCAGAGTCCCGCTGCTTTTTCTGATCCGCATCTGTAGTAGAATGAAGTTTTGTTGTGATCTCTTCAATCCGCTTTGCCGTTTCCGCTTCCAGATCTGCATCGAATTTTGCAATCCGCTCTTCCTGCTGCTCATCCTGGAGCTTCTTCTGATTCTCGGCAGCCTGCATAATCTTGGTAGCAGCCGTTTCGATCTCTGCAAGTTTGTTAATTACAGATTCCATAGCATCGCTTTCCCTCCTTATTTATTTAAAAGACAACAAAGACGAGGAAAACTCCCCGCATCTTTGCTGTTAGTATTCTACACCTTTTTTTCCAAAGTTGACATATTGAAATCGTAAAAAAAAGTGGAATTTCGATCGACTTTTTGATTAAAAATAGACAATGGGTCATATTTTTTCTTCCAATCTCAATAGCCAAAAGATGGTCCCTCATATGATTTCGATATGGTTCCAATCCGATTGTCATATTGCTGATAAGAAATGCTATGTGCAGGTTGATATTGTATATAGTATTTTGAAAACTTTGAAAATTTGAAAACGGGATTTTTCTGTTTTGCTTTTTCGGGAGCTATGATATACTGGATATGATTGGCTTTTATTCTAATATTTATCACTTAAGAAAGGAATTTTACGCATATGCGCCTTAGAAATATCAGAGGATCAAAAGATGTGATTGCTTCCTGTCCGTTCGTTGTGCAGGAGCCGGAGAGCTGCCGGGGACGGTGGGCTGAAATTTTTGGAAATGAAAATCCGATTCATATTGAGGTCGGTATGGGAAAGGGCCGCTTTTTGATGGATATGGCGGTTCTGCATCCGGAAATCAACTACGTCGGCATTGAAATGTACGACAGCGTGCTGCTCCGCGCAGTACAGAAACGGGAAAAACTGGAGACGGAAATCAAAAACCTGTTCTTTATCCGCATGGATGCACGCCAGCTTCCGGAAGTGTTTGCTGAGGGCGAGGTAGACCGCATTTACCTCAACTTCTCCGATCCGTGGCCGAAAGACCGCCATGCGAAACGGAGACTGACATCGCATGAGTTTCTTGCACGGTACGAGAAGATTTTAAAGAAGGACGGAACACTGGAATTCAAGACCGATAATAAAGATCTGTTTGACTACTCTCTTGAAGAGATGAAAAATGCAGAAGGATGGGAACTCACTGCATTCACATACGATCTGCACCACGATGTGGTTCTCTCAGAAGGAAATGTAATGACGGAATATGAGGAGAAGTTTTCCTCAATCGGAAACCCGATCTGTAAGATGGAGGCACGGTTTCTGTAGCGGAATGCTTTCGCAAATGATTTGATTCCCATCCAAAATACAAACCGGCAGCAGAACGGTCTCTTGAAAAGTAAGACCGCTCCGCTGCCGGTTTTTCTCTGTTTCTATCGCAATGTAAAAAAGTTGATACACAGACTTTTGGTATTTTGCTTGTAAAACAAGAAAAACACCGTCCCCGCAGCTCTCAGGTCTGCAAAAACAGTGCTTTCGATGCGCCTTCAGGGACTCGAACCCTGGACAAATAGATTAAGAGTCTACTGCTCTACCAACTGAGCTAAAGGCGCTTACTTTTGTTTTTCTGTGTTTCATTGGATGATCCACTCGCTGAACACAAATAAGATTATAAAGGATTCTGCCGAAAAAAGCAACCTTTTTTTCACTGTTTCTTTACTTTTGTTAAAAACAGCGAAAACAGGTCTTATAATTCTATTAAATTTCACAATTTTTTCGTATATTTCCGTTTGTTTCGACGACGGCTCCAATGGCAGCCGAACCTACTTCCGTTTCTTATCTTTCTTTTTCAAAAGCTTCTCCAGCTCCTGCATGGATTTCTGGATTTTATAAAGACAGCCGCTGCCGGCATATTTATTCTGATAGCAGAAATCCTGGAGTTTCTGCTGAAGGAAACCTGATTTTCTGATCAAACTTCTTCTCCGCTTTCCGGCGTACCGGACACGGGCACCGGAAAAGTTCTTTTTCTTCTATATTATACAGGGAATGTCAAAAATGACCAGAAAATAGCTTGTTTTAGCCATTGTTTTCCCATTTCCTTTCCGCTATAATACAGCAAAAACTACTATTTATACTTTGGGGGAATTTTTATGAAAACACGAATGAATTTTAAGGATGAATTTTACCAGAAACTAAAACTCCTCGTCCTTCCGATTGCGATCCAGAATTTTATGCTGGCTCTCGTCAGCGCAACGGATGCGATCATGCTGGGCTGGATTGATCAGACTTCGTTGTCTGCTGTTTCACTGGCCGGACAGGTGCAGTTTGTTTTGAGCCTTTTTATCTCAGGCATCGCGGCGGGCGCCGGTATTATGGCAGCGCAGTACTGGGGGAAACAGGATGCCGCTTCGATCGAAAAAGTGATTCCGATCGCACTTCGCACCAACCTGCTGTTCTCCGGCCTGTTTACCATCCTTGCCGGTTTCTGTCCCGAAATGCTGATGCGCATCTTTACAAATGATGCGGCCCTGGTTGCAAGCGGAAGCCAGTATTTACGCGCTGTTGCACTCTCCTACGTACTCTGCGGTATTTCGCAGGTCTATCTGATCCTGCTGAAAAACACCGGTCATGCAGCAGTCAGCTCCCGCATCAGTTCCACTGCGGTTGTACTGAACATCATTTTAAATGCCATCCTCATCTACGGTCTTTGCGGTGCTCCGGCACTTGGGATCCGCGGAGCAGCTTATGCAACGGTAGCTGCCCGCGTTGTGGAACTGATCTGGGCTTATCTCGAGACAAAGAAACCGGAGCGTGTACGGATTCTCTGGAACCGCCTCTTCTCTTCCGCAGGGAAAATACTTTCAGAAGACTTCTGGCGCTACACGCTTCCCGTGCTTGCGGCCTCCCTCGTCTGGGGAATTGCCTACGTTCTGTACTCCGTTATCATGGGCCACATGGGAAGCGATGCTGTTGCAGCAAACTCGATTACCTCGATTGCAAAGAGCCTCCTCTCCTGCCTGATCCGCGGTGTGAGCGGCGGTGCCGGTGTTCTGATCGGAAATCTGCTCGGCGCGAACGAGCTGGAAAAAGCCCGTGAGTATGGAGGACGTTTAAGCCATCTCTCCATTGCCATCGGCATTGTGACCGGCGGCCTGCTGATGCTTATTTCCCCAGCCATCGTTCATTTTGCCCCACTTTCCGATACCGCAGCCGAGTACCTGCAGTACATGCTTCTCTTCTGCGGTCTGAACCTGATGGCACAATCGGTCAACACCACCGTTCTCGACGGTATCTTTTGTGCCGGAGGCGATGCGAAATTTGATATGCAGGGAAACATCGGCGCTATGTGGTGCTTTTCTGTACCGCTTGGCTTTCTTGCCGCATTCTGGCTGAAGCTTCCGGTTATGGTGGTTTACTGCATTGTAAATCTCGATGAAATTGTAAAGCTTCCTGCCGTTTATCATCATTATAAAAAGTACATCTGGGTTCGAAATATTACCCGCGATGTCGAAGATTAATTCTCACATCATCTGCAGTCCCTGCCGCCGGCAGCTTCCACCGGATACAATACCCAAAAAGCCTCTGAGGAAAGTCACATTCACACCGGACTTTTCTCAGAGGCTTTTGATTATTCCATTGATTGTTCCATTGATTATTTCATGAATGATTACATCGATTTTCTCTCTGCAATTTCCGCCATCTTTGCTTCATTCAGACGTGTGTCGCCATGGACACGGCTGTAGGAAAGATAGCCGTTCATACGGTCGATCTTTGTCAGGTTCTTGGAACCGCAGACCGGGCAGACATCCATGTCGAGTTCCTGGTGGCCGCAGTCATCGCAGTAAGCCAGGGACAGGTTTACGCCCTCGTAGTAGCCAAGCTCCATCGCACGCTCGATCAGTGTCTTGATCGCGCCTTTGTTGTAGCCGACCGGATAGCGCACGTACTGGATTTTTCCGCCGTTGCAGAGCTCCCAGAAACGTCCCTCGAGATCCTGTTTCTGGATCGGGGTGATGTCCTCGGTTACGTGGCAGTGGAAACTGTTGCTCACATACGGGCGGTCCGAAACGTTGCGGACGATGCCGTACTGTTTGCGGAACTGCTCTATCTGCAGGCCGCACAGGGATTCTGCCGGTGTGCCGTAGATCGCATAGAGGATGCCGTCCTCTTTCTTAAACTCGGCAACCTTGTCGTTGATATATTTCAGCGTGTCAAGTGCGAACTGTCCGTCCTCAACAAGAGATTTTCCGTTGTACAGCTCCTGCAGCTCGTTCAGCGCCGTGATACCGAACGATGCGGTCATCGGCTTTAACAGCGGGCGGATCTTGTCGGACGGTTTTAAGTGGCCGCCGTAGAAACCTCCCTCACAGTAAGCCAGCGGGTTCGTGGATGCACGCATCTCGCCGAGGTAATCGTAGGTCCGTTTGTGCAGATCGCGGATCATCTCGAGGTAGAAGTCGAGCACTTCGTGGAAATCGCGGTTCTCGGAACGGGATTTTGCCAGGATCATCGGAAGATGAAGGGAAACGGCTCCGATGTTGAAACGTCCGACAAAGACCGGTTTGTCGTTCTCATCTGCCGGCTCCATGCCTCCGCGCTCGTACCACGGGCTAAGGAAAGCACGACATCCCATCGGGCTGATGACTCTCTTGTATTTCTTGTACATCTCGGCGATGTAGCCCTCGCCGCTCATCGACAGCCAGTCCGGATACATCGTCTTGGAAGAACAGTCAAGTCCTGCCTCGAAGACATCTTCTGCGATGCCGCCCTCTCTGTGAATTGCCTTGTCATATAAGAAGACGATTTTCGGGAAGAGCACCGGCTTTTTGTGGCCTTTCTTGCCCTGTCCGTTTTTGTGGACCTCGAGAAGGGAGATGGAAATCATCTTCTCGAACATGCTCGTTCCAAGGCCGAGGGTCACGGTAACGAACGGATAATCACCGCGGGAAGATCCAACAGTGTTCAGTTTATACTCAATTCCCTGCCATCCCTGATCGCACTCTCTTCTTACTTTGTCGATCGCATACTCGATGGCTTTCTCCTGTGCACCCTCCCAGGATGCGTCGGTATATTTCAGGAACTCTTTTACGTAGTAATCATAGCTCTTCTGTGCGTACGGAGCAAGGATCTTGTCCACCTCCGGCACGGTAAAGCCGCCGTACTGCTGTGCAGCGGTGCTGAGGACGATATCACCCATGACATCAAATGCGGTGTCAAGTGTCTTCGGCTCGTTGTACCAGACATTTCCCATCTCGAAGCCGCCTTTTAAAACGTTTCCGACATCGAACAGACAGCAGTTCATGGTATCGAGACGTGCGGACTGGTCGTGGATGTAGATGTAGCCGTCCTTACAGGCCTGCAGCTCGTTGCGGTTCATGAAGAACTTGCGGTACAGCTCTTTGTTCAGCTCGTTGAAAATCAGGCTTCGCTTCGTTGCAACGAGGGCGCTGTCGGTGTTGGCATTGCTCTTGTCGCCGATGTAGCGGATGGACTGGCTCTTCGTGTAGACCTCGTCCATCATATGGATAAAATCAGTTTTGTAATTGCGGTAATCGCGGTAGCTTTTTGCCACAGCCGGGTTTACTTTTTCGAGTGCTCCCTCCACGATATTGTGCATATCGCTGATCGGAATTTCGGTCTTTCCAAGGGAATATACGTGCTCGGTTGCGAACTTACAGATAAAGTCAATCTCCTGCTGTGAGAAGGTATACAGGATTCTCTGTGCGGATTTATTTACGGCACGAACGATCTTCTGCGCGTCGAATTCTTCTTTGGTGCCGTCCTTTTTGATAATATAAACCATTGTGGTGTCCTCCAAATCAAACACTATATCTTGTGTGTCCCCCACCCTTTTCTTGTAGCGGGCACCACATATTGTAGCATGTTTCTTTTGAAAAGAAAAGGCATTTCCTGTAAGTTTTTATTTTCAGAATATTGCATACTGCTCTTTCGTGCAGACAGAAATCTGCATTTTTCAAATTCGTTCTGCAAGCGTTCCTTCAAAAACGGTCTCGGCCGGGCCGGTCAGAAGGACCTTATTTTTCGTCCGGTCCCATGTAACGAAAAGCCTGCCGCCGCGCAGTTCTACGGCAGTTTCTCCCTCCGAAACACAGCCGGAAAGCATCGCCGCGACGGCTGCCGCACACGCTCCCGTTCCGCAGGACAGCGTTTCACCGCTCCCACGTTCCCAGACTCTCATTTTTATTGTGTGTTGATCTAAAGTCTGGATAAACTCTGTATTGATACGGTCCGGGAAGCAGGAAAGGTGTTCAAAAGCGGAACCGGTCTTTGCAATGGATATTTTTTCCACATCTTCCACCGGAATCACCGCATGCGGATTTCCCATCGAAAGGCAGGTCATCGTATAATTTTCCCCGCACACGGTAATTTTATGCTCCAGCACATATTCCCCCAGAGAAACAACGGGGATCTGTGCGGCGCGGAATTCCGGCGTTCCCATCTCCACTGTCACCTGACAGATCTCATTCAGATTCTCCCCCGTCTGCAGATGAATCACACGGTTTCCGCTGCCGGTTTCGATAGTCAGCGTCGTTTTTCTCGTCAGCCCATGCTCGTACACGTATTTTCCCACACAGCGGATGCCGTTGCCGCACATCGCGCCCTTCGAGCCGT
Source organism: Blautia sp. TM10-2 (assembly GCF_003480845.1). Lineage (NCBI taxonomy): Bacteria > Bacillati > Bacillota > Clostridia > Lachnospirales > Lachnospiraceae > Blautia > Blautia sp. TM10-2. The sequence goes on from NZ_QUJZ01000013.1 coordinate 72,790, forward strand.
CGGCGTTGTACATTTCCATCGAAAAATCTGCTGTTTTGGATGCCCCGATCAGAATCAGCCCGTCCGCGCCGATGCCGAAATGGCGGTCACTTACCGCTTTTGCCAGCCGTCCCGGACTCTCCACCCGCTCCTCCATGGCATTTACATAGATATAATCATTTCCGCAGCCCTGCATTTTTGTAAAACGCATACACAGCCTCCTCCCAGACTTCTGCCCTTTCCAGTTCCTTACTAAATATGTATTCCGTACCGCGCGTTTGAAAAACCATTTTTCTCAAATCCGCTTCAGACATTGGAAAACGAAGCGGAATGTGATAGAATAGGGGGAACTGATATCGTTACCTACATGAAGTAACTTTCAAATATTTTTAACCATTTATTATGAGGAGGTTTTGATGAAAAAATACCGTTGGGTTTTAACAGCAGTATTTGCCGCTTTCCTCGTGGGAACGAGCGGCTGCGGAAAGAAAACAGAAACGATTCCGATCACAACCATCAGTCAGAGTACCGACGATGACGACCCCGAAGACAATCTGGCGGCCTCCGGCGATTCCGATGAGATTCCGGAATACGATGTGGATCTCTCGAAGAACCTGAACAGTTTTCAGCTTGCCATCTGGGGCGATACATACGAAATTCCGGAATCCTACGCGGATTTTACAGCGCTTGGCTGGGTCTACAGCGGCGACGACACGAAGGAAATCCAGCCGGAATCCTTCTCAGAGGGCGAAAGTTTTGAAAAGGACGGAAACCAGATTACCGTCGATATTGCCAATCCGGATACCACGGCAAAGCCAGTGGCGGAATGCCTGATCGGAGGCATTCACATCGACACCTCGACCGCTGAGGGCCAGAATATCTATGTCGGCCTGCCGAACGGCGTCACTCTGCAGCAGTCGCTGATGGAGGATGCGGAAAGCATCTACGGTGCGCCAAAGGACCGTTATGAGACCGATACCTCTGTGCAGTTCACGTATGAGTACGGGCTGTACCAGACGATCACGCTCGGCTTCGATAACAAAACGGGAATTCTGTATTCCCTCGATATGCAGAACTTTACGACCACGGCTGATGCAGAAGCGCTCGATGGTGTCAGCGATGCCACAACACCGGAAGTGGAGGCCTACCAGGCACCGGAAGCCGACAGCATTGAAATCAACGACTGGACCGTCCGCTTTGACGATGTACTCTATCATCTTCCCGTTCCGGTCAGTGAACTTCTGGACCACGACTGGACCGTCAATACGAAAGAGTCCGATACGGCCGTTTTAAACGGAAAATACGGCTACGTCACGCTGGAAAAGGGCGGTCAGAAGCTTTACTGCACCGTACATAATTACGGCGCGGAGGCGACGACAGTGCGCAACTGTTTTGTTACTTCGCTGTACGGCGATCTCGATACGACAAAGATTCCGATTTCAATCACAAACGGCATCACGCTCGGCACTTCCGAGAGCGATTTTCTGGCGAAGGCAGGGGATGCCAAATCAGAAAAAACGGAAAAAGAGGATAGTAACCTGACACTCTACACATTCTATAGTGATGACGAAAAGCTGGACTACACTGAAATCGGCATCGACAACGATCTGAAGCTGGTACGCAGCATCAAGGTGGTTCACAACCAGCCGGAAGCGCCGGAAGAAGAAGCCAAAAAAACTTCCGCGGAAGATTCATCTTCCGTTTCCGACAGTCAGGAACCGTCCGAAACACCGGCTCCGTAACGATACTTTCAGAAAAATGGCTGCATGGCAGCTTACTACAGACGAAAACGAGGATTTTTATGGAAAACTTATACGACGTTATCATCATCGGCTCCGGCCCGGCGGGTCTTTCTGCCGCGATTTATGCGAAACGCGCAAAGCTCTCCTCTCTTACGATTGAGGCAAACTTTGCAAGCGGCGGCCAGGTGCTGAATACCTATGAAGTAGACAACTATCCCGGCCTTCCGGGCATCAGCGGCATGGATCTCGGAAGCACGCTGCGCGCACACGCTGAAAAAATGGGCGCGGAATTTTCCCGCGAGCGTGTGAAGGAGCTTGTTCTTGACGAAGAGATCAAGATTGTCCGCACGAGAAAAAATGAGTATCATGCCAGAACGGTCATTCTTGCAACCGGTGCGGAGCACCGCGCGTTAAATGTACCTGGTGAAAAGGAACTCTCCGGCATGGGCGTCTCTTACTGTGCAACGTGTGACGGCGCATTTTTCAAAGACAAAACCGTTGCCGTTATCGGCGGCGGCGATGTCGCCGTGGAGGATGCGATTTTCCTTGCCAGAACGTGCAAAAAGGTTTACGTGATCCACCGCCGCGATGAACTGCGGGCAGCCGGTGTTCTCCAGGATGCACTGCTGGCACTGCCGAATGTGGAAATGGTGTGGGATACGGTTGTGGATTCCATCGAGGGAAACGAGATGGTGTCCGGCGTGAAGGTAACGAACAAAAAGGCAGGAGAAGCCGGTATGATCACGGTAGACGGCGTGTTTATTGCCGTCGGTATCGTTCCGGTCTCCGCACTGATCGCAGGCACCGTAGAAACCGATGAGGCTGGCTACATCAAAGCCGGCGAAGACGGTGTGACGAGCGTGCCGGGCGTGTTCGCCGCAGGCGATGTCCGCACGAAGCAGCTCCGTCAGATCATCACGGCAGCCGCCGACGGCGCGAACTGTGTGACTTCGGTAGAGAAATATCTGATCAGCCACTGATGGCTTCTTTCGAATAGAATACAGCAAAAGCAGGCATTCTTCGTATTGTACGGAGAACTGCCTGCTTTTTTCTGTTTTTCCGTAGTTTCTGAAATCTGAAAAACCTTTCATATCAGTCGTATAAAACTTTAAAACCTCTTTTGTCGAAATTGCACAAAGAAACCGGGTTTTTTCCACACGGGCCAATTTTATAAACATCCCGTCCACAAGTTATCCACATAGTTAACCACCGAAAACATGCCTAAAAACAAGTTATACACCGAGTTATCCACATTATCCACGAAAAACGGTGTGGAAAGCATGTGTTTAAATCTTGCGAAATCAGAACGCGTGTTTTGGTCATAACAGAGAAAACCGTTATTTCGCCAAAAGATTTTATAAAGCACTTGACTTTTTAAGTGTCAATCTCTGTTGGTTTTTGACTTGAATTGTGTGAATTTTTCGTACAATTTAATATTACATTTTTCGTGTTCTTTTGCTGTTTTTACAATGGCTGCAAAAAGAAAATCTCCTGTTCGGAAAACGATTGTTTCGTTCCCAGACAGGAGATTTTGATTGGATTTTTCTTTGTTTTACTCTGCCAGCTTTCCAAGCCGCTTTGCTTCTGCCCTCAGCTCTTCGATCCGGCGGTTGCACATGCCCACCGGGACGCCGGTGTCGATGACACGTTCACAGCTCTTCATCAGCTCGCAGGCGCGGGCAAATGCCTCGTCGCTGATCTCCTGGAACGGTGCTTCGGTTACCGTCTCCATCGCCAGAATGCGGGCGAGCTGGTAATCGATATCGTTCGTATACAGGACGCCTGCCGCAAACGGGACATTTTCCTTCTGCAGTTTCCGGAACACCAGGATTCCCGTTCCGCCGCCTGCGAGGACAAAGACGCGCGGTGTTCCCTCCGGCCGCGGCAGCTCGATGCTTCCGAAGCACGGGTCAAACGAACCATTGTCAATCTCGTACAGTTCGCGGATGATATCCTCGCGGAAAATTGTCTCCGGTGCGCCGAAATGGGAAATAGCATCGCCCTTGACGCAGATGATCTTATCTGAAATTTTCTGTGCCAGATCGATCTCATGCAGCGACATGATGACGGTGATGCCCTTCTCCTTTGCCATGCGGCGCAGAATCGCGAGCAGTTCCAGCTTGTGGCGGATATCGAGGAAAGAAGTTGGCTCGTCGAGGATGATGACCTCCGGCTCCTGACAGATCGCACGCGCAAGAAGCACTCTCTGGCGCTGGCCGTCGCTGATGGCGTTGAAATCGCGGCCGCCGAGCTCTTCGGCATGAACGGCGCGCATCGCCTTCTCGACCTTCTCCTCATCCTCGCGGGTCAGCATGCCGAGCCGTCCGGTGTACGGATAGCGGCCCGTTGCCACGATATCGTGGCAGGTCATCAGCTCCGGCTTCATGCGCTCCGTCAGCACAACAGCCATCTTCGTGGACAACTCGCGGAACGAAAGCTCATGCAGGTTTTTCCCGTCAAACTCCACATTTCCGCCGACCAGCTTTAACTGGCGGGTGATGCTTTTCAGAATCGTTGATTTACCGGAACCGTTCGGTCCGATCAGCGTAACGATCTCGCCTTTTTCGATGCCGATGCAGATATCTTTGATCAGCGGCTTCTTATCATAGCCGACCGTCAGGTGGTCCAGATGAAAATAATATTCATTCATATTCTCTTACCCCCTTTTCCGGCGCAGCATCATGAAAATGACGACCGGCGCACCAAAGATCGATGTGACCGTACTGATGGACAGCTCCAGCGGTGCAAACGCCATACGCGCGATCAGGTCGCACATCATACAGAAGACGGCTCCGCCGAGGAACGTTCCCGGGATTACGACGAGCGGACGCGATGTGCCGAGGCTCTGTTTAACGAGGAACGGGACGGCAATGCCGACAAACGAAATCGGACCGGCAAATGCGGTGACGCATGCGGAGAGAATACTCGAAAGCAGAATCAGCGCGATGCGGAATACTTTGATGTTGACACCCATGCTCTGCGCATACGCCTCACCGAGCTGATATGCACCGATCGGTTTTGCCATCAGGAACGTGATGACAAAGGTGATGCCGATCACAGCCGCAGAGATCGCTACGTTGCTCCAGCTCATGCCGGAGAAGCTTCCCTGTGACCAGCCGTGGAGGTTGACGATATCGGAATCCTCCGCGAAGGTGACAACAAAATCCGTGACCGCCGAGCAGATGTAACCGATCATAATACCGCCGACGAGAAGTCCTGCCATATTTTTGATCCGCCGGGACATCAGCAGAATGAAGCTGACGGAGAGAAGGGATCCTAAGAATGCTGCAACAATCATCGTGTAAGATGTGATATTGCGCGCCCGCTCCAGATAAAAGATCATGGTCAGCGCCACGACCATTTTGGCTCCCGAGGAAATTCCAAGAACAAACGGACCGGCAATCGGGTTTTCAAAGAAAGTCTGTAAAAGGAAGCCCGACAGGGACAGAGCACCGCCTAGGATTGCCGCCATCAGAATACGCGGAAGGCGGATTTTCCAGATAATATTGTACGCTTTCCCCTCTCCGGTCCGCCGCAGCAGAATCCGGAAAATTTCCGGAATCGAAATATTTACGTTTCCGGAATTGATATTCAGCACGGTGATGGCGGCGAACGCCAGAATCAGCACCAGGAACACAGCGGCATACCGCGAACGGCGCCGGAAGTTTTCCATATGGAAACTGTTCTCTTTTCCTGTCATATTTTTTTTCTCTGACATACGTTCCTCCATCAGGATAATTTTCTTAAGAATACCATCTGATCCGGATCGCCGCCCGTTACCAGAAGGTTAATGTCGTTGGTAAACTGTGCAATTTTATCGGTTGCCTGATACATGGATTTCTCGGTTGTCCAGACGTTGCCCTCTTTGACTGCTTTGTAATCGGCAAACATGGAATCCTTTGCCAGCAGGTCGTCCAGGGTTTTGACGGTGGAATCGATGCTTGCGTTGTAGATCAGGTAGTCCGCATCTTCGGCCGTATCGTAGAACTGCTCCATCGTGATCGGCACGGATGTTTTTCCGCTGTCGTCCTGGAGATCACGGAAGGCGTTGCGCGCACCGCCAAGCTCGATCATGTTGGAAATATAGTCCTCCGGGTTCCGCACAACGGCAGCTCCGCTCGTATTAATATAGAAGAAAGCGACCGTTTTTTCGGTATTCTGGAAATCCTTCAGATTTTCCACAACACTTGCCTGATTTGCAAAGAAGTCGGCTGCCTCCTCCTCTTTGTCCAGCATGGCACCGTAGAGTTTGATCCATTCGGTTCTGCCAAGAGGCTGGGATTCGTAGCTGGAACGGTCGATGAAGACCGGAATATCGAGCATCTCGATCATCTCCTGTACCTTCGGGGAATGGAGGATCATCGTGGATTCAATGGCCAGATCACAGTTCTCACTGACCAGAAGTTCGTAATCCGGCTCACTGTATTTTCCGGCGAAGATCATCGTTCCGGCATTCATCGCGTCAACGGCATCCTGTACGTACCAGTTGTCTGCGGTTTCACCGGAGAGACGAATCGTATCGAGGGAGTCGATGGCATCGAACAGCGCCATCGGAGAGGTTGCTGCCATGTAGATGCGTTCCAGCGGCTGATGGATTACAATTACGTCGGAATCGAGGTCATCCGGCGCCTCTTTTCCGTCCGGGACGAGCAGATACTGCGCGCCGTCTTTGACATCGATCAGTTTATAGCCGTCTGTGCAGTAGTATACGTTAAAGCACTCGGCGTAATTCAGGACCATCTTGCTCTCGATGGTGATTCCGGTGATGTCCGGTGCGTCGCTGACATCGTCTGTCGTTGCGAAACCATCCGCGGATGCGGTATCACTCCCGGAGGTGCTGCTCTCAGCAGTGGCTTCGGAGGTGCTTTCACTTTCAGCCGTACTTTCCGAGACGGATGTGCTCTCCGTCTGGCTTTCGGAAACGTCTGCTGCGGATGCTGTGGATGTGCTGCTCTCAGAAACTGTCGAAGTGCCCGACGCGGACGATGTGCTGCTTCCCGTTGATGCGGTGCTGCCGCAGGCCGTCAGTGACATCGCTGCTGCAAGAAAAAGTGCGGCCCATTTTTTCAGCTTTCTTTCGTTTTTTCCTGTCATTTGATATTCCTTTCTGAAAGAAAAAGCCGCTGCCATACGGCAGCAGCCCTTTCTCATTTTTTGCTGCAAATTATTGTACTTATTTATTCTCTTCTGCCTTTACCATCTGCTGGAACAGCTCGTTTGCCTGATCCTCGCATCCGAAGATCACGCCGTAGACTTTCAGCCACTCTGCTTTCGCAAGATCGGTCTTCTCGTCTGCGGAACGGTCAACCAGCATCGGAATGGTCAGGGTTGCCAGACGCTCTGCGGTGTCGGACAGACGCTCATTTTCCTCTTTCAGAAGTTCTTCCGGAGTCTTGTCTTCGTCTGCTTTCTCATCCGTTGTCTTATCGTCTTTATCGTCCTTCTGATCCTCAGCTTTGGTATCTGCGGTCTCGTCGGCTGCATCAGCATCTTCCTCATCTTTTGCATTTCCCGGAAGGAACTCAGACGGAAGAATTGCAAAGTCGATTTCGTCTTTTACCAGAGCTTTGTAGTCCAGATCATCGAATGCTCCGTCGAAGGAGATTTTTTTGTCTTCCATTGCTTTTGCAATGTTTTCGATCTGGCAGTCTTTCTGCTCCATGCCGACTGCTTTGATGCTCTCTGCTGCGTCTAACTGCTCATCGAGAAGTTTCAGGGCATCCTCAGATGCTACGTATGTTTTCTCAACCGGAAGCTGGATCACGATCATATCTTTGTCCAGTCCTGCCGGAATCTCAACATCTTTCGGAACGATCAGATATTTGACAACATTGCCTTCGTACAGCTCTTTTGTCTTTTCGGTCAGATCTTTCGCTTTCTCAGTGCTGGTCTTTTTGGAATCGGATGCTGCTGCCGCTTCTTCCTCGTCGGTTGCTGCTGCGGTATCCTCCGCTGCTGCGGTATCGGTATCTTCTGCTTTCTTGTCGTCCTCGTTCTGTTTCTCCGGATCACGCTCGGTATCTTTTGTCATATCGATCTCCAGCAGGGTGATGCCTTCGTCGTAATGATACATCTTGAAGTACTCTGCGTAAGCAAGTTTTGTCTCTGCTTTGTATTCCAGTCCCATGATCTCTGGAGCGGTGGTATCCAGCTTGGAGTTATCGGTGCTGATCGTGGAGATTGTTCCGTCTGCTTTTACAAATCCTGTGCTGGAAGAAGTGCTGCCGCCCTTCTTTGCTGCTGCCAGGGAGATGAAGATGTTGTAGGAAATCTCATGGGCAACGGACATTCTGGTGGTCATACCGATGATGGTATTGTTCTTATTCAGCTCAACCGGAATGGTGAAGATGCTGCTTCCGCCGCTGACATTTGCCATGTATTTATTTCCGTTTGCTTTTACATATCCGTAGTACGGACTGCTGAATGCGATCGTTGCATAAGCCTGTCCGTTCGTTACAGTAATCTTGCTGCAGGAGATGGTTACCTTTCCGGATCCGCCGGAGAAGGAGAATCCGTCTGGTGTGTAAACGCCGTCTGCCAGTGTGGTTGCACTGTCTACTTTGGATGTGCCGCCGCTTAAGTCAGACTCATATTTGGATTCCTGCTCCGGTTTGGTATCTGCCGGTTTCTGGGTCGGTGCCGGAGTCGGGGTGCTGGTGGGTTTTACAACCGGTGTCTCAGATGGAGATACGGTTGGGATATTGGTCGGAACGAGGGTTGGTTTCGGAGTATCGCCCTTGTTGTCATCCGACGGAAGGTCTCCGGTCTTTTTCAGGCTGGAAGATGCAATCGTGATGGCTCTGTCGTACCATTTGCCGCTCTTTACTGCATGAGCTGCTACAGCAAATTCCTGATCAAGTGCCTCTACCGGGATTTCAAACTGCATTCCGGTTTTGGTTTCACCGTCTAAGGTGTAGTCCACTTTTCCGGTGGAAGCGATCCATGCGCCGCTCTCTGCTGCCGCATCTTTTCCGGTTCCCATATACAGATAATCATAGCCGCTTCCGCTTAAGGTGATAACTGCTGTCATTTTTCCGTTTTTCGCGGTCAGTTTTACGCCGACTACCTTGAACATTGCTGCATTAGTTGTTGCCTCTGCACTGTAAATACCATCTGCTACTTTATTGGTCTCATCTGCCGGAAGATCTGCGGTCTTTTTCAGACTGGAAGATGCAATAGTAATGGTTCTTGCATACCATTTATCCCGTTTTGCAGAATGGGAAGAAACAACAAGTGCCTGATCGAGTGCTGCTACCGGAATATCATACTGCATTCCTGTTTTCGTCTCGCCGTCTGCTGTTGTGTAATCAACGGTGCCGACGCCTGCAATCCATGCACTCTTGTCTGTGGCAGCTGCCTCTTCCGGTGTTCCCATGTACAGATAATCGTAGGCAACACCACTTAACGTGATGCGTGCTTTCATGTCGCCGTCTTTTACGGTCAGCTCTACGCCGACTACTTTGAACATAGCTGCGCCGGTCTCCGCGGTTCCGCTGTAGATACCGTTTTCTACTTTCGCCGGTTCCGGAGTTGGAGTTGCGGTTGGAACCGGAGTCTCACTCGGAGTCGGGGTTGCAGTCGGGACCGGAGTCTCGGTCGGCTCCGGTATCGGAGTTACTTCCGGTGTTTTGCTTCCCGGAACTGCAAGATAAAGCTGCTGTTTGGTGTACCAGGTTCCGTCTTTCTTTCCAAGAACGATCGGAACGGTTGTGCCGGCTTTGTCCGCATCTACTTCAAATGTAAAGGAATAACCGCCGTTTGCTTCCTGCATTCCCTGGATAGCCGGTGTTTTTGCAAGGTCATCGTTCTTTCCAAGATACAGTTTATCAAATGATACGTTGTTTGTTTTCAGTGTAAGAACGAGTTTATCGCCCTTGTTGATCATTGTTGCCTCGGAGATGACGAACATTTTGAATACGCTGCCGTCCTCTTTGGTAACCGGTGCTTCTACACTGGCTGGCTTATTCGAGGAATCCTCACCTGGATTTTCGCTTGGAGTCTCGGTTGGTTCCGGTGTTACCGTCGGGATTGCATCGGTGCTGTGGATCGTAACGGTTTTATCAGCCCATGTTTTTTTCTTGGCTGAGCGAACGGCAACATCCATCTGTTTGTCAAGCTCTTCCACCGGAATTTCAAAACGATATCCGGTCTTTTCTGCACCAGTCTTCGTATCCGTATAGGTTTCGCTTCCTGTCGGAGCAATCCAGCTCTTTTCATCTGCTGCGGCAGCTTCTGCTGCTGTTCCCATATACAGGTAATCATAGCCGGTTCCACTCAGCAGAATGGATGCTTTCAGTTTTCCATCTTTTACGATGAGTCTGGAAGAAATCACACGGAACATGCTTCCGGTTGCTTCTGCAGAAGTCTCATACTCACCATCTGCCGGTTTTGCTGCTTCCGCTGCTTTTGTTTCTTTCTCCTCGGCTGTATTGGATGCCTCATTTTTGGTTGTTTCTTTTACTTCCGTTTTCGGCTGTTCTGCCGCCGGACTGGTATTCTCTTTTACAGCATCTTTGGTTTCTTCTTTTGCCGGTGTTTCTTTTTCAGCATCTTGGGAAGTCTCATCTGCTGCTTCCGGCTCTTTTTCTGTGGTATCGGCAGTCTCTTCACCGTCTTTTGCAGTGTCCTCTGCAGTATCTTCCGAAGCATCCTCATCTGCGGATGGTGTCTCGGTCTCGTCAGATCCTGCCGGTGTCTGATCCTCTGCAGGCGCGGCCGGTGTTTCCGTCGGCTCTTCTGCCGGAGTCTCTGCAGTGCTTTCACTGCTCTCGGTTTCTGCCGGTGTTGTTTCCGGTTCTGCCGTCTCTGCTGTTTCTTCGCTCTGCGGCGCTTCCTCTGCGGCTGCGCTGCTTTCTGTCTGTGCTGCTTTTTCCTGCGTATCTGCTAATACGCTGGCAGTCGGGCTCATGATCATGGACGCCGACAGCAGCAGTGCCAGAAATTTGCTTGAATTTCCTTTCATAACTTCTCCTTTTCTTCGGATCTCCTTCGCGCATCTGCTCCGGATTCCGTCTGACTTTTTCAGGCAGCTGGGCGGTGCCTGTCCCCGTCAATGATGTCTCCCTGCAAGTAATCTTGTTTTTGAGGACACATTTTTTCTGCGAAAAGACAAACAGACATCTGCTTTTTCTGCAAAAGAGTTTCTCCACCGGAGCTCTTTTTCGGACGCATGGCGACAAAAAAGCAGATGTCCGATTTTACTTCGTACATCTTTCCATGAATATATGCTTTCATCGGAAGCGATTCACTAACCTTTCCAGCAGGTTTCCTGACTCGCAGATCTTCACGGCAGCCGCGCCTTCTCATGCGTTTCGCACAATGGCATTTCTGCAGCTAACACTCCCTGCTTACAGTGACCGGATCGCTCAGGATTTCCACCTGATTCTCTTTTACCTTCGCGGATTCTTTTTCAAATCCGTTCTGCACTGAAAAGTCCCTTATTTCATTCGTTACTGATTATAGCAAAGCCGTTTTGGAAAGTCAAATGAAAGGCCACGGAAAAAGCGCATAAAATCAGCATTTTTTACATACTTTATGATAACTGTCCGCACCGGAGCCTATTCTATGAAACCAGCTTCTCTGCACCGCCGCATCCTGTTCCCTCTGCTTCTGTGCGGCGGACTTCTTTTCGCCCTGCTGTTCTGGTATTTTTCCCCGTTCTTTTCCCCTGGTGAGAACCGCCGGTTTTCCGCGTATGTGGAGGAACGGTTCCACTCCGAGGTAACCTCTTCTGCCATCACGCTCCACTATACCCTCGCTGATCCGGCTTCCCGCGGAATTGCCCCCGGCACCGCCTCGTTCGGCACGGTTTCCATCCCTGACCGCACCTCGTATGATGCCCTGCTGCAGAGTGTGGAAACAACGCTCACATCCTTTCATCGCAACCGCCTCTCCGCGGAAAATCAGATCACGCTCGATCTTCTGCTCTACGAGCTGGACTGCGAGAAAATGCCGGGCAGCACCAGCCTTCTTGCGGAACCGCTCGGTCCGTCGCTCGGGATTCAGGCACAGCTTCCCATTCTGCTCGCAGAATACCCGTTCCGCACACAGCAGGATATCGCCGACTACCTCCATCTTCTGCAGGATCTCCCGCGCTATTTCTCCGACCTCATCGCACTCGAACAGGAAAAATCCCGGCAGGGCGTGTTTCAGAATGACCTTGCGGTCGATGGCATTATCCACCAGTGCAGTGCTTTTCTCGCCGACGCGGATACACCGGAAAGCCATCTGCTCCACACCGTTTTTCAGAATAAACTGCAGGCGTCTTCACTGTTTTCTGAGGCGGAAAGGAATCTCTGTCTGCAGACGCATGAAAAACTCCTTACCTCCTGTGTTTTTCCCGCCTACCGCTCTCTTTCCGATGCGCTTTCTTCACTCCGCGGCAAAGGAACACAGAACGCCGGTGGTCTTTCCCGGCAGGAAGGCGGACTTTCCTACTATGCGTATCTTCTCCGCAGCCGCGTCGGTGTTGATGCTTCACCGGAGGAGCTGACCCGCCTTTTAACACAGCAGCTTGCGGACCAGTGTGCCGAAATGCAGATCATTCTCGATCAGAATCCGTCGCTCTCCCTCTCCGAGCAGGCGCTCGTGCTGCCGTTCTCCACGCCTGAGGAAATGCTTGCCGATCTGCAGAATGCCGTTTCTGAAGATTTTCCCGTTCTTTCGGGTATCGCATACGAAGTAAAGACCGTGGATGACTCCCTCAAGGATTTTTTAAGCCCCGCCTTTTATCTCACACCGCCCGCCGATGTCAATTCACCCAACTCCATTTACCTGAATCCCGCGGATGAGATGACCGGCATCGAGCTGTATTCCACACTTGCCCACGAGGGCTTTCCCGGCCATCTGTACCAGACCGTCTCGTTCTCGCGCTCCGACCCGCTTCTGATCCGCCATCTCTACGCGCCGTCGGGTTATGTGGAAGGATGGGCAACCTACGTTGAATCATATGCCTGCCGCTACGCCGCACGTAATCTCGATGCAAACTCGCAGGCGCTCTGCCGTCTCTGGTATCTGAACCGCTCGGTGCATCTTACCCTCTGCTCGCTGCTGGATCTCGGAATCCACAGCCAGGGATGGCTCTTCTCGGATGCGTCAGCCTTTCTGGCGCAGTTCGGCATCACGGATGTGTCGGCCGCTGCCTCTTTATATCAGTATATTCTCGAGACACCGGCGAACTATCTGAAATACTGTGTCGGATCGCTCTCGTTTTCACAGCTCCTCTCGGAAGTGCAGGAACAGGAAGGTGACTCATTCTCATTGATCGGTTTCCATGAAAAACTGCTCCGTCTCGGGCCTCTGCCGTTTCCGCTCGTAGAAAAATATCTGTAAACGGTTCGCCCTGCTGAAAAAAAGATCCCACAGACTTTCTTCTATAAATAATAGAAAGTTCTGTGAGATCTTTTTCATTTTCAAAATTCTTTAACCTAAATTGTAAAGAGATGGATCTGTCGGCCGCTGCGGATCAATAACAGAGGCAGAATCAAACAGATCGCTTGTTCTGTCCTCGCCGCCTCCGTAGAGGTTCTGGTACAGACGGTATCCATCCAGGTTTCTTCGTCCCATACGCAGGTAATTGTCTCTTACCTGAACGAAATACTGGGAGGAATCTACGTTGCAGTAAATGTTGAAGCCCTGACTCTTTAAGTAAGCAAACTTCTCATTGTCCATCGTGTAATCGTGCCAGTCGGAAAGATCCTGTCCATGTGCAAAGATGATGATATCGCTTCCGCCGATGAGCGGTGCAACATACGTCAGCCATTTCTCGGTATCCGCCTGGATCGTCTCGATCGGTTTGTCGCCGACACGGATATGGCCCCAGGTATGGCTTGCGAATGTCCAGCCGTCTGCTTTGATCGCATCGGCTACTTTTTTCGCCTCCTCGCACTCTTTATCCCAGTCGAAATCCGGGTGTGCATCAAGCCATGCTACCTGATCATCCGTCAGATCTTCTCTCGTCTTGTAATCACCGTCGGTGCGGTATCCGAGGATTCCATCGTAGCCGGTCAGTGCTACGGTTCCGCGCGCATTGTGGTATACGGCATCCGGATGCGCTTCGATAAACTGATCCATCAGCGGGATGCAGTCGTAAGCACCGGTCACAACAGTTCCGTCATCCTGAATGTATTCGCAGGTCGGTTTTCCGTCGTCGCCGACTACCATCTTGCTGGCAATGCCGCGTCCGTCGTAAGAGTGGTAATAGGAAAGGTCATCCAGAGAAAGAACGAATGCTTTCTTGCCCTCCGGCAGGTAAATGTCCCCTTCCTCGTAATGAACGGTTCCGTCATCATCTACGGTCTTTTTCACGAGATCGTTGATCGAAACCATGACATATCCTCTGTCGTACATCTGCTGGGTGATCGCGTTGAACTCATCCACGGTGGTCATCCACTGGCAGAAGCCTGCGGTCTGTGCGTTGTCCTGATAGAACGCTTTCTGCGGATCGACTACAAGAGAATGATAGAAAATGTGGGTTACTTCGTTGACGTTGACGCGCACACAGGCATCTCTCGTGCTGGTGTACTCTGCTACTTTTGTGATGATATCCGCGTCGGTCGCTGCGCCCTCTACGCTCTGGAGCTTTTCAATGGCTCCATCGTAATCGTATGTCTGCGCAAGTGCATCGGCTTCCGCCATAATCTGTGCTTTCGTTGTCGGCGCTTCAGCACTTCCCGTGCTGTCCGACGATACGGAACCGTCCACCTCTGCTGTTTTCTGATCCTCTTTTTCCTGTGCTTTCTGCTGGATTTTTTCTGTTCCTCCGGCCAAAGCCCAGATTCCAATGCCGAAGATGACAAGCAGAACACATAGAATTCCTGTTTTGATCATCAGCGCACGCTTCCGCTTTCTTCTTCGGAGCTCCTTTTTACTGATGTTTTTTTTCTCACTCATTTTTCCTTCCTCCCAAAACAGCTTTTGCTTTTCTGGCAAATATTACAGTTTTACCGGACTGACAGAAATTCAGCCCGGACTCTGTTTTTTCTATTTTAGCTCAAAATACCGGTTCTGTCGAGTAGTTTTCCGGCGGTTAAGAGAAATGTAAGAAAACCGGTAACGCTCTTTCTTTTATGCGCGCTGGCCATGTGCCTCATACATCAGAACGGCGGATGCAATCGCTGCGTTTAACGACTCCACTTTTCCTTCCATCGGAATACGGATCAGGCACTCGGCGGCCTCTGCCATTGCATCGGTCAGGCCGTTTCCCTCATTTCCGATCAGGAATGCCGTTCCTTTTGTGTAATCCTCCTCGCGGTAGGAATGCACGCCGTGCAGATGTGCCGCGTACGTACAGATCTTCCGCGCTTTTAAGCCTTTTACAAATCCGACCGCATCGTCGACGATCAGAAACGGCATACGGTAGATCGAGCCCATCGTCGAGCGGATCGTTTTCGGATTGAAGATATCCGCGGTACCGCGGCTCATGATGATGCCGGTGACTCCTGCGCCCTCTGCGGTGCGGATGATTGTTCCGACATTTCCAGGGTCCTGCAGATCCTCAAGTATCATCAGAAGCGGTGTCTTTCCGTTGTCCATCACCTCCTCTTCGGTGTAATGCGGCATGCGGATCACACTTAAAACACCCTGCGGCGTCTTCGTGTCGCACATGGACTGGAACACGCGGTCGTCCACTACTTCGTATTCTGTCCCGTCGGACGGCATTTCATGCATTTTGCTGCCGCTCTCAGACACATATACTTTTTTCAGCCATTCCCGCGGCGCTTCCTGGAACATTTTCCAGCCCTCCGCCACGAAAACATCCTGCTCCCGGCGTTCTTTTGCTTTTTTGTTCAGCGCAATAATGTTTTTTACCTGTGCATTGCTGCTGCTTGTAATCATGAATGGTCCCCTCATTTCCTGTTTTTCATCAATTTGGCAAGTTCTTTGTTTTCGCCGATCAGAATCAGCACTTCCTCTGCGCGGAGCAGCGTCTTCGGATTGACCGTGACACGGATGTCTTCCCCGTCCTTGACGGCGATTACGTTGATACTGTATTTCTTCCGCAGATCCAGCTCCTCGAGGTTATGCCCCGTCCACTCTTCCGGCACGGGAAGCTCTACCATGGAAAACGAATCCGACAGCATGAAGAAGTCCTGGAAGCCACCGGAAATCAGGCTTTTTCCGAGGCGGATGCCCGTCTCACTCTCCGCCATCACGACGCGGTCCGCGCCGACTTTTTTCAAAATATTGGCATGCATCTGGCTCATGCCCTTTGCGATGACGAGCGGCACGCCCGCCTCTTTTGCCTGCAGGGTGGCGAGGATGCTCGACTCCATATTTTCAGCGATGCCGACGATCACGACATCCATGTTGCTGATGCCAAGCGATGCAAAAACACGGCTGTCGGTGATGTCCGCGCGCGCCGCATATGTGACGAGATCGGCGATCTCCTGTACCAGCTCCGGGTCTTTATCGACCGCGAGCACTTCTTTTCCTGCCTGCGCCAGCGTTGTCGCCACGGCGAAGCCGAATTTTCCAAGTCCGATGACTGCGTATTGTTTACTCATGTTTTTTCTCCTCTTTTATCCAATCAGCACCCGCTGTTCCGGGCGCTGGATATCCACATCTTTTCTTCCGCTTCTCCGCCGCAGTGCAATAGCCAGCGTAACCGGTCCAAGACGTCCCATGAACATGACCAGAATTACGATGATTTTTCCCGCCGCCGGAAGGGTCGGCGTAAGCGACCGCGTCAGTCCCACGGTTGCCACAGCGGAAACGATCTCATACAGGCAGTCCAGCAGAGGACTTCCGGTGACAGAGATCAGAAGCACCGTCGCGGTGAATGCCATCGTCAGTGCGAAGAAGAAAATAACGACCGCGGTGCGGATGTTTTCTTCCATGACCTTCCGTCCCCAGACCACGGTGTCGGAATCGCCGCGGATGTAGGATGCGACGACCACGAGCAGAATCGCAACAGTCGTCGTCTTGACACCGCCCGCCGTTCCCATCGGAGAGCCGCCGATGAACATGAGGATCATACTTACCATCGCGGAGCCGTCCGAGAAGTTTGCCTGCGGGATCGTCTCAAAGCCGGCGGTTCGCGTCGTCACGGACTGGAAGAAGGCCGCCATAGCCTTCTGCGCCGGTTTTAAGCTGCCAAGCGAGGATGCGTTGTTCCAGTCCAGCGCGAGGATCAGAAGCGCCCCGCCGAACAGAAGAATGACGGTTGTCGTCAGAACCAGTTTGGTGTGGAGCGTGAAGCCGCGCACGAAGTTTTTCCGGGTCCGTTTTCCTTTTACAAGATCCTGCACGCGCTCCAGCACTTCCCACCAGACCGGAAAGCCAAGGCCGCTTAAGAAAATCAGGCCCATCGTCGTAAAGTTGATGAGAGGGTTCGTCACAAACGGGGCGAACGAGGATTCCCCGACGAGGTCAATTCCGGCGTTGCAGAAGGCGGATACGGAGTGGAACAGGCTGTAGCCGATTCCCTTCCAGAAACCGTATTCCGGCACAAACCAGAAGCTGTAGAAAAAGGCTCCCGCCAGCTCCACCGCCGCCGTGCCGATCAGCAGCTTCCGCACAATACCGACGCTGCCCTTTAAAACCGGCAGATTGTAAGTGTCCTGGATCAGTTTACGGCTCTGCAGACTGATTTTCCGGCGCAGGATCAGAAACACCATCGTCAGGCACGCCATGATGCCAAGACCTCCGAACTGAATCAACCCGAGGATCACAATTTTTCCAAAGGTACTCCATGTCGTCGCCGTCGGAACGGTGACAAGGCCCGTCACGCAGACAGATGTCGTTGCGGTAAACAGGGCGTCGAGCCAGTAAACGCTTTTTCCGTCCGCCGCAGAAACCGGCAGGCAAAGAAGAATCGTTCCCAGCAGGATTACCGCCGCAAATCCCAGCATCATAATCCGCTCCGTCGGGGTATGCCATTTATTTTTGCTTTCTTTTTCGGCCATTGCTCCTCCTATTCTGCCGCTTCATTTTCTGCTTCACTGCTGTAGTAGAGCTTTCCGGTCTCACTGTCCGTCACGGTAATATCCGCAAAATATTCCCCGCAGGAACCCTCACACTGGTAATAGACGTCAAACGAAACCGTCATGTCATCTTCTCCTTCCAGGTATTCCGCGTGAACCTGATTTTTCGCGGTCCCCGTCGTTCTGCTCCACACTTTATCATCCGCAAGAAGCTCCTTTTTGATCTTCACAGGAAATTCACTGGATGCAATTTCGTGCTGATTGGACTCGTTTTTGATCCGGTAATAGAGATTCATGTACAGCCCGTCATCTTCCTCATGGAAAAACCAGCCGTAGATATCATCCTCCGCAACAATCGTCGGCTGGATCAGCTCAGCGTTTGTTTTGGTCGTGAATGCATTCATCTCATGCGTAAACTCATTCTGCATCCGGCGATGCTTCATCAGCCAGTTGCCTTCCTTCACACCGGCCGCAGCCACGGCAAGAACGACAGCGCCGATGCAAAGGCCAATGATTTTCTTTTTTGTCATTATTTAATTTCCCCTTTTCTTTTCGAAATACAAAAATAAGATACCCATAAGAACATACTTATGAGTATCTTATCAGTTTGCACATATAAAGTCAACGGAGCCGGTGGAGACTTTCCGCGACCGGTTTGCATGGGCAGAGTTGGACTCGAACCAACGGTGTTTCTATTGTAACGGATTTACAGTCCGCCGCCTTCGCCGCTAGGCTTACCTGCCCTTGTTATGTCTTTATTATATCTCATCGTATGTGGTTTGTCATTCAACCTGCGGTATAATCCTGCGTTTTTTGCGCACCGGGCGGATTGCTTCCCCCCTTCGGGCTTTGCCGCTCCGGCGCGCCGGATCAGAACCGGACTTCATGCACTCGCAAGCACAAGCTCTCTTGTCTCCACAATCACGATCTCATCGATCGACACATTCAGTACCGCTGCCAGCACGACCAGGTTGTCGATTGCCGGCATGGCGGTGCCGTGCTGCCACTTGTAGATTGCCTGCGGGGTGGTGAAACCGAAAATTTTCTGCAGGTCACGGACGGTAAGGCCTGCCTGCTGCCGCAGTCTTGTAATGTTTCTTCCTGTTGCTTCCATATCAATTGACGGAATTGCCATCATTTTTTTCTTCCTCCTTCTTGCGGAGGAATTTTACTGGTTTCCTCCGCCTCTATTCTGATGCTTTGAAATTGTAGACGGGACGCAGCACCTCCACGACATCGACCGATGCACGGACTATATCGAGAATGTCATCCAGCGATTTGTACGCCATCGGCGCCTCGTCCAGGGTATGTTCGTTGACAGAAGTCGTATAGATTCCCTCCATGCTCTTCCGGTATTCCTCCAGTGCCAGGGTTTCCTTCGCTTTTTTGCGCGACATCAGCCGTCCGGCTCCGTGCGGGGCAGAATCGTTCCACTCCGGATTTCCTTTTCCGACGGCGAGAATACTGCCGTCGCGCATATTGATCGGAATCAGCACTCGTTCTCCTTTGTGCGCTGCGATTGCGCCTTTTCGGAGTATCATCTCGTTTGTGTCGATATAGTTATGAATCGTGTGGAACGCATCGGTGCCGGTAAGGCCGGTTCGTTCCAGCAGGATTTCCGCCATTTTTTCCCGGTTCCGGCGTGCAAACTGCTGGCAGATCTCCACGTCGTGCAGATAGGCTTCCAGATATTTTCCGGTCAGATAGCAGAGATCCTCCGGCATCTGCGCTTCGTCCGGTTTCCACTGCAGCTGTTTTAACGCCTCCTGGATTTCCTTTCTGCGGCCCTGCTCTTTGTAGGTGCGTATGAGCTCCTCGCGTTTTTCCAGGTACTCGTCATAACCGCGGTCCAGCCGCACTGCCAGATTCTGGTAATACTCTGCCACCTGTTTTCCGAGATTCCGCGAGCCGGAATGGATGACGAGATATTTTGTGCCGTCGGCGGCTTCATCGATCTCGATAAAATGGTTGCCGCCGCCTAAGGTTCCAAGCGACCGCTCCAGGCGTTTTGTGTCTTTTAATTCCCGGCTGCAGGCAAGTGTCATCAGGTCAAAACGTTCCTGTCTCCCCTCCCAGACATTCATGCCGGACGGGATAACATGTGCCGCCTCGTCGATTTTTGCAAAATCAAGTTCGGCTCTTCCAAGATTTACGGTGTACATGCCGCACCCGATGTCCACGCCGACGACGTTCGGCACTGCCTTGTCGCGGATGGTCATCGTTGTTCCGATCGTACATCCTTTTCCCGCATGCACATCCGGCATGATGCGGATCCGCGAGCCTTCCGTCATCGGATAATCGCACATGCGGCGGATCTGCTCGATGGCTTCCTCCTCTACGACCCTGGCATAGCAGATGGCTGTATTTACTTTTCCTTTGATTTCGATCTGATCCATTCCGGGTTTCTCCCTTCTCAATTTGTTCTGATATAAAAATTTAATAGAAAAAGCCACCTATCCCATGTGTTCAACATAAGATAAGCGGCTCCTCTTCGTTCGTATCCAGTTGTCTGATGCGGTCGTCTAATTTGATCCTCCCGTATCATATTCCACAGAATCCGTTCTGTCGCTTTTCTCAATTGAACATATCAAAACAAAGCCACGCTGTTTGACGACAAACGTTGCTTCTGGGGTATGTTCTAAATTGCGGTAGCCAAAACGTATTCCTGCTGACATCTGTTTTTCCTTTCCAAAACCTTTTTAACCGATTCTTTTTCTGCTTTTCTTCACTGTATCACAAAATAACGATTTTGTCATTATACCAGCGGTTTAATCTTTCTCGGATTTCTCTGTATTTGCTTCGGAAACGAGGAATATCCCCGTCAATGACGAGGATATCTTCGATGCTTGTGTTTAATAATCTGCTTAAAATGAGAAAGTTGTCCAGACTTGGTAGACACTTGCCGGAAATCCATTTATAGACCGCCTGTGGATTTTCAAAACCCATGGCATTCTGAATGTCTCTCACGGTGTATCCGCTTTCACGAAGAAGGGATTTGATGCGGCTGCCAGTTTCTTTCTGCTGGATTGACAAATAAATTGGTTCCATCCTGCACCTCCATATGTTTAAGCCATCCCGAAACACAGTTTTATCTTATCATCCGGTACTGGAAAAATCCAGTTTTTTCTTCCTGTTTCTACACAACCCGAATGATCTGTTCATACAAAAGGATTTTCTTTTCATCTACATTCCGATTGTCATGTGCTGCAAGATTATTCCGTCCCTCTTCCATCTCTTCTTCGGATGCAAGCTCCTCTTTCCACCAGCTCAGGTGATTGATCCGGTACGGCTTCCAGCCGCGGTCAAAAATCTCATCTCAACGACTCTCTTGCATATGCGCTTTCCTTTTTACCGCAAGAAGATGTCTAGAGCGTGTGGCGAACTTCCTATTTCTTTTCTTCTATCAAATGATGATTCAGCCATTTTCCTGATTTGAACCGGATGGTAAAGAGAATGGACCGCAGGCTCCAGTCTGCCGCCATACCGATCCAGACCGCAATCGGGCCGAATCCCCATACGCGGCACAGGTAAATACAGAGACTCACACGGCACAGCCACATCGTACAGCAGGATGTGATCATGGAGAATTTTACATCCCCGGCAGCCCGCATGCCGTATCCCGGGACAAACGCCATGACCCAGCAGAGCGGCTTTACAATCGTGATAAAGATCATCATCTGCATGCAGAGCTTTGCACTCTCTGCCTCCATACCGCCGATCATCGTAATCGGTTTTGTCAGCACAAATACCAGCAGACAGCTTGCAACGATAACCACTTCTGACAGCCAGCACAGTTTTTTAATATAGTAGATTGCTTCATCCTTCCGGCCCGCGCCGAGACACTGACCGACTACCGTCATCAGTCCGATGCCGACACCGATCGCAGCGACACCGTTCAGGTTCTCAAGGATGTTCGTCATCGCCTGCGCGGCAATGGCAACCGTGCCAAGTGTGGACACAGTGGACTGAATCGCCAGCTTTCCAAACTGGAACATACTGTTCTCGATTCCCGATGGAATACCGATGAACAGTATTTTTTTGATCAAACCAAAGTCCGGCCGAATGGAAAGATACTGCTTCACAAAAATCGGTTTGCTTTCATCCCGAAGCTTCCACAGTACGACAACCGCACAGAAAATACGCGAAATTAAAGTCGAAATCGCGGCTCCTTCGACACCCATATGGAAGCCGAAAATAAGAATGGCATTTCCGCCGATGTTCATAAAGTTGGAAATCACCGAAATCACCATCGGACTGCGGCTGTTGTTCTGCGCCCGCAGAATGGATGCGCCCGCATCGTAAAGACCGATAAACGGGAATGACAGCAGCGTAAACAGGAAATACACCTGTGAATTTTTCATAACATCCGCTTCCACTGCCCCGAAAATCACACGCAGCAGCGGAACACGGAAAATCAGGCAGCCCGCGGATAATGCGACGGACAAAACTGTCATAACAAAAAGCACCTGCTGTGCCGAACGGATTGCTCCATCCCGTTTTTCGCTTCCAATATACTGCGAACAGAGAATCGCTCCTCCTGCCGCCAACGCAGAAAGCGCCTGAATGACTAAGATATTAATGGAATCCACCAACGAGACTGCCGAAATTGCGGCAGACCCGACATTGCTGACCATCATCGTGTCGACAGTTCCCATCAGGGAAGAAAGTAACTGTTCAATGATGATCGGAATTAAAAGCTTGCGAAGATCCGTGTTACTGTATAAATGAGTTTGTTTTGTTGTAGTTTTCATTGTTTTTACTTCTGCATGACCTCATCTGCCGGATATGCTTTGCCAGCCCTGCCTTTTCCACACCTTTCTTTTTTCTCTCCATTCTATTCCATTTGACGACCCATTGCAATCATTTCGCGAATTTTGCTCTTATCTGATTATTTTTATCAAGCACAATATACTTTTCTATCTCATAATGACTTTTTCAGTCTTTCCAAATCTTCGCTGTCCGGATGTGACAAAGCACGGTCAAAATTCTGAATCAGCAGATCAAGATTGGCCGGATGTTCCGGGTTTTCTTTCATTTTCACATACCGTTCACGCACAGACTGCGGCATCTTTCCCTGGCACATATACTCACCGATGACCGTATTGCTTGCATCAATCGACTGTTTGACTTGTCCGAGAATCTTTTCAAAATAGGCATCACTTCCGCCAAATCCAGCTGTTCCAAACAGAAAAATCTTTTTATTTTTTAATTTCGACAGCAATTCTAATGTCTTTTGGTCTGCATTCCCTTTGTCCGTCCAAAATCCGATATAGCATACGTCGGATTGCGGTACCTGCGAATCGTTTGTGCCAAAATAATCGCATTTGTCCTTTGGCAACGTTTCATAGATTGCATCAGCCAGCTTCTTTGTATTACCCGTTAAGCTGCAAAACAGGATCGAATAATGTTCTTTTATCATAGCCCATACACCTCCAGTTCAGGTATTTATGTGGAAAATCCACTTTTTCGTAAATTGTATTATCTCTTCAGATCACATCTCGATTTCGCTTACGCTGCATCCCGATGTTGCTTCTCACTATTTCCTCTCAGGCTTTTAAGTCAAGCGGATATTCGCAATCCGCTTCGCTACTTGCTCATAACCGAATAGCTGCTTTGCAGCTTCAGTTAAACTTAAAAATATTAAGTCCGGTTTCTTCATCATGAACTCTGTCCACTCTTCCGTCAATTACCGTGATGACCAGCTCACAGGTTGCACTGACAATCGCTCTGTTCAGATGTCCTCCAAACACCTCGCCCTTCTGATTTCCGGCACTCATATGAAGATGTGCATAATATTCTCCATCCATTGTATTGATTGTACCTGTCAGTGATGTAATTTCATAATACCCCTGGAAGCTGTTTGAATAATATTTCTTTTCGTCTGTCTTGTATACTCCGACTGTGAAATCATTGATCGCTCCAAGAGCCTGGACACTGGCAAGCTTTATATTCTCCTTTATGGCAATTACCCTCAGCTGCTCCAATATTTCTTCGTCTTTGTCAATCCTTGCTACTATAACATTGTCAAATTTTCTGTATTCCATTTTATTCTCCTTTCTCTTTCCGCCCGGTCACTTTTCAGACATTACTGCAATAACCTCAATATTTATTCAGAAAATGCTCCCTGTTCGGATACTCCTGCCGATATGCCCGGAGGGCGGCTTCCCGGAGCAGGATGAATTCTTTTTCCATGTGAAGCAGGCGTGGTGCCTTGAACGCGATCACACTGATCTGTTCGGCGATTTTTTTCGCGATTCCTTCTTCGGACAATTGTCCCATGCCGAATACCAGAGAGGTAAATCCTCTGCCTCCTCTGCTGACCTGAATAAATTTCAGGAATACATTGTACAGTTCATCTGCAAGAATTTTCTGGTATCCCTCATCTGACTGCATGGCTTCCGCCAGACACAACGTAGAGAGAATCCGGGCTCCCATCTTTCTTCTGTCGCCTCCCGGATCCAGAGAGGTTCCTTCCGCCAGATACTTCAGTTCCATCAGGCATTTGACAAATTCATCCTTCTGGAGCCTGCGTTGTCCGTATCGGGCCGTCCAGAGCCGAGCCCGGTATTCTTCTTCCCAGGCTTCCTCCTCTCCGATATATTCTTTTAAGATCTGCTGCCGTTTTGCCGGATCTGTCTCCTGATAAAAATCTTTGGTCCATGTATGTTCCATCTGTTTTTCCTCATTCTGTCAGTCGGATATTCGCAATCCGCTTCGCTGCTTGCTTGATTGGTTTAAAATAAAGACACGTCTTTACTTACTCTTTCTGCCTGCAAACGCAGTCTTCCTGCTTACATTTCGGAGTGGGAAATCGTCTCTTCTGCGTTCAGGTACTCATCGATGTTGCTGCCGTCTACCTTCTGATATTCTGAAAAATAATACCGGCCTTCTTTCAGGCTTTCCTGGTCAAATTCCTCTCCCTCGAACAGCTCCACTGCCATTTTCGCCATTTTCTTTGCCTGATCCACTCTGTCATTTAGGATGCTGCCCTGCATCTCTCCTGCCTTTACGGCTTCCAGAGCCTCTTCCAGGCCATCAATTCCGAAGATCACCGGCCATTCTTCACGGACATAGCCTGCTTTCCGATAGGCCTCCACAGCCCCAAGTGCCATCTCATCGTTGTTGGACATAACAAGTTCAATCTTTTTTCCGTACTGGCTGATCAGACGGTTCATGCGGTTTTCCGCCTGTCCCCGGTTCCAGTCCGCTAACTGATAGCTTAGCTTTTCCAGTATAACATCATTCTTCATCAGTGTCTTTACGGAATACTCTGTTCTGCTGATGGCATCCTGATGGCCTGCTTCTCCTTCCAGAAGCACGTATTGGATCTTTCCATCCTGATTTTTATCGACTTCCGGATGGCTCTTGATGTATTCTTCTGCAATCTCGCCCTGCATAATCCCGGACTGTTCTGCATCACAGCCCACATAATACAGCTTTTCCCACTGCATCAGGTCTTCCCTTACCGGTTCCCTGTTAAAAAAGATCACAGGAATGTCTTCATTCCTTGCCATTCGGATGATCCGGGACGGAGCTGTCCGGTCCACAAGATTGATACAGAGCACATCACAGCCGGCATCAATCATCTCTTCCACCTTTTCGTTCTGTTCCTGCTGATCGTCGTTTCCGCTTTTTGTCGATACGATAATCCTTCGTTCTTTGTTTTCCATGGCTTTCAGCTGCGCCTTCAGTTCATCCGTCAATCCATTGATAAAAGGATCATCCTGAGTGTAGGTTATCACTCCGACCCGCAGGGTTTTCTCTGTCTGGTCCGACTTGCCGGAACACCCCGACAGCACAAGCACCGCACTCCCTATCGTGGCAGATAATAATACTGCCACCCTTCTTTTCTTTTTATTCATAGGAATATAAAAACCTTTCTAAATCTTCGTCCATAGAGAAATTTTCCTTGCCAAGTACCTGATATTCGGTTATATATCCTTGCATTTTATAAGACCTGTGCTCGATCCTTTTGGTTATTTCTTCCACACTTTTATAGCCGATTTCATATCCGTCCGGCACAGCCAGCCCCTGAATGTTTCCGTTATCCAGAAGTGCAATTGTCTTCAGACTGTAACCCACTCCATAGAGCTCCGCGCCCTCGTATGTTCCATTTTCTGCCTGCTCTCCAAACTCTTCCAATATTCCTGCATCCAGGATGACAAGAGCATCCGCCTCTGTTTCCTTCTTCATCCGCTCCACAATGTCCTGTTCTTTTCTCCGGTAAATACACCAGCTGATCTTGCTTTCGCTGCCTTCCAGCGCCTCGTTCAATCCACAAATCTCCGCCTGTACAGCCTCGGACATTTTCCAGTCGGCGATAATTCCGATCTTCTGCTTTTTTGTTCTCAGCCGTTCTCCCAGCCATCTTCCGATCTCCCGGTAATCCGGCTGGATCGTGGGACTGGCAGTTTCCCCTTCTTTTACCGCCAGACCATCTGCAATCAGCAGATACGGTTTCTTTCCACACTCTTTTTTCAGCATATTTTCCGTCTCATGACCGGGTGCCGGATATATGATAAAGCCATCAATATCGTTGTCCTTCTGTTCCCTGATAAATTCTCTTTCCGCCTCCGGCCCGTCGATCTCTTCCGTATTGCAGATGATCATATGAACGTTGTTCTCTGCCGCAGCCTGCTTCATTCCCTTGATCAGGGCATCCCAGCGTTTGTCACCGGACTCCGGAAGAATCACCGCAATCCGGGGCTCTGCTACGTTCTGATCGAAAATCTTCCATACAAAGAATACTGCCAGCAGCAGCAAAAGAAACTCAATTATAAGAAATTTCATTCTGTTCTTTTTCATCCGCCCGGTCTCCTCTGTATGTATTTTTGTAATTCCAATGCTTCTGCGTTTTCCGGTGTATATGGGATTGCCGGAATACGGATCGTAACCCTTGTTCCTTCGTCCGGTTCGCTTTCTATGGAAAGTCCGTATTCTTCGCCAAACATCAGCCGGATTCTGGAATGCACATTGATTACGCCCACACCGGAACCATGCTTCGGAACCTTGCTGTTATCCGTCAGAATATTTTCCAGGACTTCTTCCCGCATGCCCATCCCATTGTCTTCGATGGTGATCAGAATGTCCTCGTCTTTCTTTTTTCCGCTGACGATGATCATGCCGCCATCATCCTCATCCATATTGCCAACGCCATAATAGATGGCATTTTCCAGGATAGGCTGGATCACCAGCTTTACAATGCAGTAGTTTTCAATCTCTTCCTCAATCCGGAATTCTGTTTTAAATCGCTCTTTGTACCGGGCCAGCTGGATATTCATATAGCTTCTGCTGTGCTGCAGCTCATCCTTAATGGGAATGATGGTCTTACCCCGTGACAGACTGACACGAAGTAATTTTGCCAGTTCGGAAATCATACGAACCGCTGCTTCATTTTCCTGGGCTTCCACCATCCATGTGATGGACTCCAGTGTATTATACAGAAAATGGGGGTTGATCTGGCTTTGCAGGGCATCCAGTTCACTTTTTCTTCGTTCATTTTGCTGCCGGATGATCTCGTCCATCAGTTTTTCGATCTGTTCATAGGACTTCTGCACAGAATGTCCCAGATGGCGGATCTCCGAGGAGCCGCCGATATAGATATCCGGTTTTCCTCCTGCCTCATGGGCCTTGACGGAAGCATCCAGCTCCCGGATCGGTTTGGATATCTTCCGGGATACCAGCTGATTTCCCTCCAAAAGCATGACCAGAAGAACCAGAATCGTGGCAAATACATAGTAACGGAAGTTCTTGTAGTTTGCCGCCTGCACGCTCTCTGGCACAACACCGATCATCTTCCAGCCTGTATAGGCTACGCTGCCGACGATCACGGTCTCGTTCTGACCGCCGGAACGGATCTCGTAGGTTCCGTCCTCGTATTTTGCCGCGTCCAGACTGTTTTCTTCAAATAATCCGCGGTTTAACTCCGTTCCCCGTGGATGATAGATCATCTCTCCGTCCTGACTGGTCAGATAATAGTAGATTCCGCCGGAACAGTCATTGATCTGCTTCATCACGTCCCTGATCACAGAATATTTCATATCCAGTAAAAGAATACCTGTTTCCGGTGTCTCTCCCTTGTTGACATCTACATACCTGCTCAGGGAAACGACCCATTGGTACCGATAAGAGCCGTCCTCAAACAGCTCCTGGATATGCGGTGTGGAAAAGTGTATATTTTCAATGGCATCTTCCGCATTTTTATACCATTCCTGCGTCTGCACCTTCACATTTTTCTTTTCTGCCGCCACCGGCTCCGATGCAATCAGATTTCCTTTGGGGTCATACAAAGCCAGGCTCTGGATCTTATCGGAGTTGGTCTCATAGAGCAGACTGAACTGCTCCGAGAATTCCCCGCTGGATATATCAAACTGCTGGACCACGTTGTAGTTTGCCCCGTTTATAATCTGCCGGATATCCAGCAGGTCTGCATCTAACCGGTCCACGGTAGCCTCTACAGTAGCTTCCGTGTTGTCCACTGCTGTTTTTTCCAATGCCAGCTTGAATCGATGGTAAAGCAGCAATCCCATTACAATGATCGTAACCAGTGAAATCGCCATAAGGACAGACAGGATGATCGACTGTATGTTAAATACGATGTTCTTCCTGGAATCCGGCTTTCTTTTTCTATCTTTCATGTATTTTCCCTTTCACCTGTTCCCTCTTTTCTGCCTGATGTACTCTCGGAGTCTTTCTGTGCTTGCTCTTTCTGCTTTCCGTCTTTTTATTTTCCGGAAGCTCTGTATTTGGAAGGGGAAACACCGAATTTCTTTTTGAATACATAGCTGAAGTAGTTCGCATCCTGATATCCCACTTTTTCTGCGATCTTATAGCTTTTTTCATCGGTGTTCAGCACCATTTCTTCTGCCCTGTCCATTCGGTAATCGGTAAGATAGGAGACAAAGGACTGACCGGTTTCCTTTTTAAAGA
The DNA here is from genome assembly GCF_003480845.1 of Blautia sp. TM10-2. NCBI lineage: Bacteria > Bacillati > Bacillota > Clostridia > Lachnospirales > Lachnospiraceae > Blautia > Blautia sp. TM10-2. The sequence goes on from NZ_QUJZ01000013.1 coordinate 101,363, forward strand.
TGGACGAAAAGTAAGAATTGGACACACCAAGATCTGCGCACACATCATCCAGCGAGAGCGCCGGTTCCATATATCTGTCTTTTACGATGTTCTGTGCATCGGTGATGATCCGTCTGGAGGTACTGTTTCTGGTACTTCTCAGTTTTTCGCTGATCGCCATAGACATATTGATGATCCAGTTTGTCATAGAGCTTTCATCCAACTGAGTCACTCTTTCATAAAGGTTCTGTACATTTCCGGAAATTTCATTGAAATCCATGGAATTATTGGCACAGAATTTGAAAAATCCGCTGACAATCTCCATGGTAGCCAGATTGTACTGGCTGATGGTGGCTGCATTCTTATGGAGCTTTTCTGTCTCTTTGATGGCTTCTTTCCGGATCTTCTCCTGATCCCCTACATGGATGGCACGAAACAGCTCCTGCATCCTTGTCTCTTCTAAGGGAACCGCCTTTTTTGACTCTTTAGGAACGATCTCCGCGATATTGATGGCTCGTTTCGTTCCGTACAGGACACGATAGGATACCGCCTCTCTGGCTCCCTCGTAGGAAATACTGATGTCGTACAGACTGTTGCAGACGGTTCCGATCCCTGCGGTAACCGCCGCCCCCATAATTCTCCATGCCCAGCGGCAGAACCGGTCACACTTGTCCGTCAATTGAGCTATCTCATCTTCTGAATGGAGTTCCATAATCAGAATGGTATTACCCATATAAATGAATTCCTGGCAATTACAGTTCTCCATCAGCCGCTGTTTGATCTCCCGTTCCACGGACATGGATAATAATAAGGGATTCATCCCATCCGGCACATCATTTTCCGAGGTATGAAAGATAATGCAGCAAAACAAAGGTCCCTTCATATCCACCTGATAATCCAAAAGGAATCGTTCATAGTCCTCTTCTCTGACTCTTCCTTCAATCAGGGAAATGAAGAAATTGGACTGCAGCTTTGGTAATACCTCCTGGAAATAGTCTTCCAGTTTTTTTACATTTAACTTTTCTTCCCGTTCCCTGTCCAGTGTTGTTTTCAGCTTCATCAGGCTCTCTGACAGCTCGGTGGCGCTGATGGGTTTCAGCATATATTCCTTAATCTCCAGATGGACGGCCTCTTTCGCATACTCGAATTCGTCAAAGCCGGTGCAAAGCATAATGTAAATATTAGGATAGTCCTGGTTCAGTTTTCTTGCCAGCTCCAGTCCATCCATGTAAGGCATTTTAATGTCCGTCAGTACCACATCCGGCTGAAGTTTTTCCACCAGCTCCAAAGCCTTCACGCCGTTGGTGGCACTTCCCACTACGTCAAATCCCAGATCATTCCAATGGATCTTTTTTTTCATAACATCGATGACCTCTACTTCATCATCGACAAGAATCACTTTATATTGTTCCATTCTTATCCCCCTGTTTTCCGGAGTACGTTGTTGTTCCTTCATTATAGCAGAAGATTGCTCTCTGCTGAATGAATAGTTACAAAAATTTTTGCCAGAACAGAATAAAAGACCGCCCTAGTCATCCATCGGACGACCGGGCTGTCTTATATTCTATCTGTTTATGAATCTTTCATTATTTTTTCTGTACATATTTCAGACAGTCAAGTGTTACAGCTGCCAGAATAATGATACCTTCGAAGATGAACTGAAGGTTGGTATCAATACCCAGAATCGTCAGGGCATATGTCAGGGAGGTAAAGATCAGTACACCGGTTACAACTCCGGAGATCTTACCGATACCACCGGTAAAGGATACACCACCAACTACGCAGGCTGCGATGGCATCCATATCCCATCCCTGTCCGTAAGCTGCACTACCGGAACCAACCATACGGTTACATTCCAGCCAGGAACCGAAGCCATACAGGATACCTGCCAGCATAAATGCTCCCATTGTTACTTTAAATACAGAGATACCGGATACTGCTGCCGCTTCCGGGTTTCCACCTACCGCATACAGGTTTTTGCCAAAAGTTGTTTTGTTCCAGATAAACCATACAATGGCAACTGCTGCAACAGCCCACAGAATGATGGTCGGGAATTTTCCGATCTGCGGAATGAAAGTATTCGGGATGGCAGAATCAATCGCACCGAAGGATACACCCTTGGTCGCATAGGTAACCAGACCGAAGATGATCAGCATGTTCGCCATGGTAGAGATAAACGGATGCATTTTGAATCTCGCCATGAAGAATCCGGCAATCATGGCAAATGCTGTCGTAAGGATTACACACATTAACAGTGCAAACAGTGCTTTCGCTGTAGCAGGCATAGCGGAGAAGTCAAATACATGTCCGAATACGGCACCTGTATTGATTCCGTTATGCATGATGATGGTTGCTGTAACCATACCCATACCAACCATACGTCCCACAGAAAGGTCGGTACCTGTTAACAGGATCAGACCGGCAACACCAAGTGCAAGGAACATACGCGGGGATGCCTGCTGTAAGATATTCAGGATGTTGGTAACCGTCAGCAGCTGTGTATTTTTAACGATCGGTGTGATGATACACAGTGCGATGAAGATCAGAATGATTACAATATACAGACCGTTTTTGTACAGGAACTGAGATAAATCGAAGGTATATCTGTAATTTTCCAGTTTCTGTATTCTCTGCTGCGGGAATGTAAATTTGGAAGCCCGCAACAGGTCGATCAGGTGATATTTATGCATGAATGCTTCATGTCTTCTGTCCTTGATCTCCTGAAGCTTCGATTCGTGAGCCATCTGTGCATCAAACAATTTATTTTTGAGCACATATTTCTCAGCCTTAATCTCTTCTGCACCCTTCAGAGAAGCAACCTTTTTCTGATGCTCGCTCTTTAGATCTGCTTTGACCTTCTCATATCTGCTGTTTTCTTCTGCTTTTGCAGCTTTGCAGCTTTTGTTTACTACGTCGTAATAATCCTTTTTGTAATGCGCGGCCAGATAGCTTTCTGCCTCTGCGATCAGCTTTTTGATTTCTTCTTTGTTGTCTGCTTCTACTTTTTTTGCATTTTCCAGCTCTTTTTTGCTGTTTTCAATGATCTTATCTCTCTGTGTTGCGGATAAGTTCTTGTTTTCTTTTGCAATCGCGATCTGTTTTTTCAGATCGCTCACTTTGTCAAAGCCGTCTGCACGTAATGCATCGATTTTTTTCTGGATTTCTTCCACATATTCATCGATCGGCTTCAAAAGCTTTGCTTCTTCTTCCGACGAAATAATAACGCTGTTTTCTGCCATTTCCAATTTTCCTCCTGTTACAGGTATTTAGCACTGAGTCTCAATAATTCTTCCTGGTTTGTTTCTTTGGTATTTACGATTCCGGCCAGACGTCCGTTAGACATAACACCGATTCGGTTGGTAATACCAAGAATCTCCGGCATTTCGGAAGAAACAACGATGATTGTTTTTCCCTGTTTCGCCATATTGATAATCAGTTCATAAATTTCATATTTTGCTCCAACATCAATTCCTCGTGTCGGGTCATCCATCATGAATACGCTCGGTGAACGCTCCAGCCATTTACCAAAGATGACCTTCTGCTGATTACCACCGGAAAGGTTGGCGATCATATCATCCGGTCCCATACATTTTGTATGCATGATCTTGATTTCTTCAGCCGTTGCACGCACCATCTTGTCATGCGATAATGCGACTCCGCTCTTATAATGCTTCATGTTTGCAATGGTAGTATTGAATGTAATATCGCCCTTCAGGAACAGACCATTGGCTTTTCTTTCCTCTGTAATCAGAGCAAATCCGTGATCCATAGCATCTTTCGGGGAGGAGAAGTTCAGTACTTTTCCATCATATACGATATTTCCTTCTGCTTTTGTACGAATTCCGAAGATTGTCTCCAGAAGTTCCGTACGACCGGCACCAACCAGACCATAGAATCCGAAAATTTCTCCTTTTTTGATATCAAAAGAGATGTTCTGCAGTTTCGGTGCATATTTTGTTGATATATTCTGTACGGAGAGAATCGTTTCTCCCGGTGTATTGTCTACAGGCGGAAATCTGTTGTCCAGAGAACGTCCAACCATGGCGGCGATCAGTTCGTTCATATCCGTTTCTTTACTTGGCTTGGTCATGACCAGGCTTCCGTCTCGCAGTACGGATATTTCGTCACAGATTTCAAATATTTCATCCATTTTATGTGAAATGTAGATCAGAGCAATTCCCTGCGCCTTCAGCTGACGCATCATCTTAAAGAGTTTTTCAACCTCCGGTGCAGTCAGGGATGATGTAGGTTCATCCAGTACAATGACTTTGGAATGATAGGAAATCGCTTTTGCGATCTCGCACATCTGTCTCTGAGATACAGACATTTTCTTCATTGGCTGCGTCAGATCAACTGTAATTCCCAGTTTTCTGAACAGGTCTGATGTTTCTTTTTTCATTCTTCCTTCGTCGATCACTCCAACGGAATTCTTTGGGTATCTTCCAAGGAACATGTTATCTACAACACTTCTTTCAAGACACTGGTTCAACTCCTGGTGTACCATTGCCACTCCGTTTTCCAGTGCATCCTTCGGGCCGGAGAAATTCACTTCTTTTCCGTCCAATACGATGGTTCCTTCATCTTTCTGATAGGTTCCAAAGAGGCATTTCATCATTGTCGATTTTCCGGCACCGTTTTCACCCATCAGTCCCATAATGGTTCCAGGTTTGACATTCATGCTGATATGTTTCAGAACCTTATTTCTACCGAACGATTTGCTCATGCCGTTAATCGATAAGATATATTTATTCTTATCATCTGTCATAGCTGCGCTTCCTTTTCTTAATAAAGAAGGGTATCATTGCTGACACCCCTCTATAATTTCATTCATTTACGGTAACGATTCAGAGACCTCATCTCGATTTCGCATGGCTCCGAATCGTCACCATTTACACTCTTATTCTGTCTCGAATTATTTGGAGAGAAGTGATGTATATGCTGCTGCATTATCGGTCTTAACCATGTTAATTGCAAAAGCATCATACTCGCTCGGGTTTCCAAGACGGTTTGTGATATTAGACTCTGTCTGTCCGTCTCCACCGATGTAATCTACCTTCAGGTTCAGCAGATCATCATATTTCTCCAGCAGTGGCTGATAGGTAGAGCTCAGGAAGTTATCCGATGCGTTGTAGATATTCAGCCATACTTTTTTGGATGGGCTCTTGCTTTCATCCAGCTGTTTTGCAACTTTATCGTAAACTTTTGTGGAATCTGTGAAATCGTTGTAGTTATCGGCTGTTACAGCAATATTTAATGCGTAGTAAGATCTCTCTTCTTCGCTGTATCTGTAATCCTCACCCTCTGTCAGGCAGTTGCCGGCTTCATCTGCTGTACCGATACCGGTATCAATGTCTACACCGTCCAGTGCGTTACGCAGAACTCTCAGTGTCAGGTAAGCCTGAACGTCTGCATGCTGAGAAATTGTTCCGCCATATCCTTCACCGATTGCTGCTACAGCATCGCTGTTTGCATCGTAACCGAAGGTAGGAACTTTGTTGTCTTTCGCCCATGCATTGAACATTGACATTCCCATACCATCGTTATTGGAAACTACAACATCGATCTGATCACCGAAGGAAGCTGTCCATGTTCCGATCGCGTTACCAGCTGTTGCAGCATCCCATGTTGCACCTGCTGAGTTTTTCATTTCCTGAGAAGCCAGCTCACGGATGGTATATGTTTTTCCGTCTACATCCAGAGTTGCATCCTGCACAACCTTTGCTTTTCCGTCTACGTTTGTTCCGGCCGGTGTAGAATCTACTCCGCCGTCTGCATCTACACCTGTTCCAAGTGCGGAACGAACACCACGTGTACGGGCGATAGAATCGTTATGTCCGATATCACCGATTGCCAGAACATATCCGATTACGCCGTCACCGTTTCTGTCGATCGTGTCTGCGTTTTTCTTGATGTAATCCAGAACCATCTGTCCCTGCAGCTCAGCACCCTGGTTTGCATCGAAACCTACATAATAAGTATTTCCGTTGAAGTTCAGAGCATCTTTGTCCAGTTCGCCGGTAGCACTGCTGGATGGCTGACGGTTGAACCAGCACAGAGGTTTGTCCTTGTTTTCTACGCTTCCGCCCGTTGATGCCGTAGAATCTGCTGTTTCTGTTTTCTGGGTAGAATCTTTAGACTCTGATGTGGATCCTCCACAACCAGCCATGGATACTGCCATAGCTACTGCCATAATTGCTGCTAATGCTTTTCTTTTCATTTTTATTCCTCCCGTTTGGTGATTTTGCTAGATTCGCTTCGTTCCTAGCTGATGAATTCATTATAATCACAAGCGGTCTGAAAAAAAATAGAATATTTTTGGATTAGTTATTGAAATTTTTGGTTATTTCTTGTCGTAATTCCCCAAAACTCCAAGAATCATGCAAAAAAGCAGTCCCACAGAGCGCAAATTACCGCATGACAGATTTTTGTCGTACCTCGGGTACGCCTTCCCATCTGTTTCCTGTAGTTTGCGTTCTGCAGCACTGCTTTTTTTGTATTATTTCTTACTTATGCTTTAAGCGGGGTAAGAGATCTAAAATCCTCTTGCAGGCGAGACTGCATCAGCTTTCTGACGTTTTAGCATCTTTATATTTTCGTATCAGAATCATATAGCTTATGATCAGTAAAACAGCCGCACTGCTCCATGCACAGATCTCGGCATAGTATATTCCCTCTTCGCCGATCCATTTCGGCAGCAGCAGCGCAACGCTGACACGCATCACAAATTCTGCAATGCCGCTGGCAAGCGGAATCAAAGTATTGCCCAGCCCCTGGATCGCGGAACGATACACATGCAGCAAATACAGTATCCACAAAAAGACAGCCATGATAAACAAATACTTATATGCAATATCTAATACCTGTCGGATCTGCTCCGGTTCACCGGATACAAACAGAGACAATATATTACGCCCAATCAGCACCATCATACCGGAAATGAAAACAGAAGTGAGCACTGCCATATACGTACCGCTGCGCACACCTTTTCGGATTCTCTGATATTTCTTTGCGCCAAGATTCTGCCCTACATACGTTGTAATCGCATATCCATAGGAAACGGCTGCCATCTCCAAAATTCCATACAGCTTGTTCGTTGCCGTAAATCCGGCTACAAACAGAAAGCCAAAGCCATTGATCACATACTGCACCGTAAGTCCTCCCACAGAAATGATCACGTTCTGTATGGCAAGAGGAGTCCCCAGCTTCAAAAGCCGCAGACTCATAGACGGCTGCCTGTAAAAATCCTCCTTTTCCAGTCGGATATCCCTGATTTTCCGTAATACAAGCAGACAGTACAAGGCTGAAAATCCCTGTGCAATAACAGTCGCCACGGCTGCTCCGGCTACGCCCCAGCCAAAAACTGCCACAAACAGCAGGTCAAGTCCCACATTGATCACTGCTGCCACGGTCATTGCAATCAATGGAGATCTGCTGTTTCCAAGTGCCCTTAAGATCGCCGCAAAGATATTATAGGCAGCTATAATCGGGACTCCCGCAAAAATCAGCCGCAAATATAGCATCGTCAGATCAATAACATTATCCGGTGTCTGCAAAAATAAAAGAACGTGATAAACTGCGCCTTCACTTACTGCAAGTACAATCACAGACAGTAATGCTGTCATAATATAGCTTTTCGCCACCGCACATTTCAGATTTTCCTTTTCCCCTGCTCCATAGTACTGCGATACAAGAATCGAAAAGCCCTGTGTGATACCTGTCATGATGCCCAGCACCAGCCAGACCAGCCAGTCTCCGGCGCCTACTGCCGCCAACGCTTCTACTCCTACCACCTGGCCAACAATCATGGTGTCCGCCATCGTATAAAACTGCTGGAAAATATTTCCGAGCATCAGTGGTATGGCAAACGTTATGATCAGTTTTCCGGGGGATCCCGCAGTCATATTCTTTTCATTTGTTCCCATAAGATTAAGAAGCTCCTTTTCTCTCTTTCTCCTCCTGCCGCTATTTTACAGGGGACCATTGCGAAACACAATTCTATTTTTTCACAAAGTTTTTCCGATATTTTTGGTGGCTATTACTTTCTTTTGAGGTAAAAAGAGATTTTCGTTGGTTTTCCATTACAGAGTATGAAAAAGAAGCAGCGTATTTGAGACGCAGACATAATATGCATCCAATTACGTATCGGATTCTACATCTTAATTCCGCAGTATTCCCATGTCACTGTATCGAGCAAGAGGAACTCCTCTGTTCCAATCGGCTTTCCATCTCTGTAAGTTGAAAACACATCCGTGCTAATCAGATTTCCCTCTTTCGTAATTGCATCCATAGGTGTATGGCCTACAACCTGCAACAACTTACGTGGCTTATATAATCTCATTTTTGAATGCTGTGGTCTCAGCCAGATCGGCGATGCATCATTCCACATCTCGATTCTTCCGAGCTGATTAATCGTCTCTAGCACAGCATCCACATCATTATATTTTGCTCGCGGAACATATTCCTCTACAAAGAAATTCAGTACGCCTCCATGAGAAAAGAGAACATTGTCTATTCTCTGAACATATTTAATGGGATTATCTTCTGGAACAGCCTCTCGCAAATCCAACAACTTTCTTTGCACTGTCAGTGAAGCCATGGAGCTATAACCGCTCTCCAGACAATGCCACAGATAACTCAAATCGTGATTCCCGTAGCACCAGGCTGTTTCCGGAAATGCTTTTGCAAACCGAATAGCCTCATCATAAGTTTCTTCATAAAGTCCGACATTATATTGCTTGTCCCAATCATCAGGGATGTCCATCAGACATACCGCTCGATCGGCAATTCCCTGATGCATAAGAGCTGTAGCCTGTTTAAACATCTGCGGTTTAAGATGAACATCAGGAATTACTAATATCTTCATACCATCATACCTTCTTATACTATTCTACTGGATATATCACCCTTTGTCCGGATATCTTCCAACTGATACCGCATTTGCAATGTCTTAATCCAATGAACTGCTGTTTCATAGCACCACCACAGACAGGATTTCCGAGAAATAGTTGCAGCGGCTCGCAATCTTTTTCATAATTTTATATACTGGCAGACAGCAGGTGGTAAAAAGAACCGGTCTTCTCATAAATGCCGATTCCCTGGATATAAAAAGCAGAGGTCGTTGTTTCACAATAAGGAAATACTGACCTCCATAATTTTAAAATAGATTAGTTATTACAATAGGATAAGCCTCATGCCGCAAGTGGAAATTATCCCCCTGTCCGAAATCTGTGATTTCGCTGGATTCCCTTCATGATTTTGATCATGTCTGAAATGTAAAACTGTGATCGGCAGTCTACAAGCAGATGAATAGGATCCTGCATAACCTCTATATCCTTTTTTAGATAATTCACTACATATCTTTTTTATGTTTTACTCCACAGCTAAGCACAATCATTGAAAATAGCAATATCGCAATCCAAATTCCTGCTTTGCTCTCATCTCCTGTTTTCGCATTTGTTGTGCTTTCGTTTTCCTCGGAAGGTTCTTCCTCCTCGATATCCACATCTCAGGCTACTACTTCTGCAGACGAGTTTCCGGTTTTCTGATTCTGCACTCCTCTTCCTATTTCTGTCTCTGCCTAATGATTCGTTCTGTATAGTCAACTTTACTTTTTTATAATATCACGCGCGCAATTACAAAGCAAGCTTTTTTACTTAAATCTGCGTTTTTTTAATGTTTCTTCGATAATTCGTGGTAAATCTTAATTAAAATGCATTTTATTGACATTAATTGTTGTGTTTTAATTGTCTCTCTTGTATTTTCAAAACAGCTATAGTAATATAGAATTATCACAATAAAGGAAGGTCTCATATGCGTTATAATGTTCCACTATATTTCGAACGAAAAAATATCAAAATTTCAGATATTTTTTACCTTACCAGGCAGAATCCTCACACAATCATTACGCTTTCCTCGGGAGAGAGCATTGCAACTACAATCCCGATAAAAGAACTTATGCTTTACTTGCCGGAAGAAGATTTTCTAAATATCTCAAAAGGCGTTGTTCTTCGAAAAAATCAAATTGTTCATATATCCGACGAAGGATTTTATACAATGACTGATGGCGCTGTCTTTCAAGGGAGAAAACGTAATCTGCGTCAGCACAAACAAATCCGTAAGGCACTTGGTTTAAATGCGCAGAACTATTCGGAGGTTTCAGAAGACAGCTCACTTCAATTATTTAATAGCTGTAGCTTTCTCAATGATATGCCACTTGCTTTTTGTATTATTGAACTTGTATTTGATGCACAGGGACATGGTGTAGACTTTGTATTCCGTTACTGTAATGATGAAATGGCTGTTGTTGAGGGCGTTCCCGTTTCAGAAATGTTGAATCGTTCCTTTTATGAAGTCTTTAAAAATGGGGATAAAAAATGGCTTGTTACTTATGCGGATGTAGCATTAAACGGCAATAAACATATCCTGCAGGATTATAGTCCGGAAATCAACAAGACTCTGACTATCTACTGTTTTCAACCTGCCAGCGGATATTGTGCATGTGTATTGATTCCGTCTTAGTGTTCCTCCATTTGGCGTATGCGATTACAAAATTATTTTTCTGTAAACAAAAAAAGTGCGGAAGTCCTTGATTTTTAAGGGTTTCCGCATCTTGAATTATCAACAAAAAAAACGCTCCATAGAAAGTGACGGACTTGTTATCCGTACTGTCTACCCGGAGGTTCCACCCAGGGTTGAATATAGTCTCAGCGAACTGGAACCTACTCTGAAGCCAATTCTTGACTCAATGGTTGAATGGGTAGTGCATATAAACAAATGTAAGAAGAATTTTTATGGATTAAATGCTAAAGACACCACTTTACAACTTTTTCATAAAAAAATATCGTACAGGACTTTCTGATGTATAATGAATTTGACCCAAAACATTACAAAGGAAAGTGACCCTGTACGACAAAAATATTATACAACAAAAAACACTGATTGGTGCTTGTATTTGTTTGCTATTAAATTGTTGTGAGTCAGACAAACTTGAAGTTAACTAATGGATGCCATTTTATCAGTCGACCATGATCTCCTAAGAGCCACATAGGAGATTAAAAAGTTTGCAAGCCAGCCAACTGGTACCGCAAGCCAGACAAAGGCAATGCCGAAACGTGGTGCACAGATTAGGGCAACGGACAGACGAATCGCAAGATTCACTATGTTTGCAACGAGGAACGGACGCATAATTCCGAGACCGCGAAGAACTCCATCGGTTGCCATCTTGATACCCAGGAAGATGAAAAAGTAACCAATCCACCTCATATAATCACCAGACACCTGATAGGCAAACGCCGTTCCGTCTTTTCCTAAGAACAGTGAGGAGATCTGCGTATGCAGCGCTTCAATGGTCACAAACGCAATGGCCGCAAAGCACAGATCCAGCACCAGCGCAGCATGGTAGCCTTTTTTGATACGATCAATTTTCTTTGCGCCAAGATTCTGGGAAACATACGGCGAAACCGCATTACCGATAGATACAAAGATCAATGAAAAAACATTTTCCACCCTCATCGTTGCTGTATACCCAGCGAGTGCCTGTGTACCGAAAGGATTTACCACTGCCTGCACAATCATCATACCGATGGACACTGTGGACTGCTGTAAAACCGACGGCACCGCAATGCGAAGCATGGAATACAGCTCCTGCCGTTCAAACCTGTTAAAGGGGCTTTTATATTGCTGCATCCGTGCAAAGAAAATCAAAAGCGAAAACACTGCGGAAATTCCCTGTGCAATCAGGGTTGCAATAGCCGCACCGAACACACCGAGACCTAGCCCAGCTACCATCCAAAGATCCATTAAAATATTCAGGATGGACGAAAAAATCAGCAGTCCTAGCGGAATTTTGGATTCGCCGATTGAGGTGAACATGGTAGAAAGAATGTTATACATAAACAGAAACGGAAAGCCCACAAAATAGACCCGCAGATACAGTACTGCATCATCCAGTATGTCGGCAGGGGTTTGCAGTCCACTCATCATCGAGCTGGCGAAGAAAAAGCCAAAAACACCAAGGACTATACTTAGAAGCAAAAAGCTAATCAAGGAGGTTGACACGATTGTTTTCATTTTGCCATACTCCCTGGCTCCGAAATAACGGCTCACAAGCACACCGGCTCCGACACCGGCTCCCAGTGCCACACAAATGAACACATTGGTCAATGCTGCACACGCACCGACAGCTCCTTAATAATTCTCTTCATGTACTTCAAAATAGCTCTGTGGATGATTACATACCGGACATACTTCAGGCGCCTTAGTTCCTACCACAATATGTCCGCAGTTACGGCATTCCCATACCTTAACTTCGCTCTTTTCAAATACCTGTGAAGTTTCAATATTCTTAAGAAGTGCACGATATCTTTCCTCATGGTGCTTCTCAATCTCACCTACTGCCCTGAATTTTGCTGCAAGCTCAGGGAATCCTTCTTCCTCAGCTGTTTTAGCAAAGCCATCGTACATATCTGTCCACTCATAATTTTCGCCTTCTGCCGCTGCCACCAGGTTTTCCTTTGTATCACCAATTCCTGCTAATTCCTTGAACCACATCTTTGCATGTTCTTTCTCATTATTTGCAGTCTTTAAAAACAATGCTGACATCTGCTCGTAACCTTCCTTTTTCGCTACAGAAGCAAAATAGGTATACTTATTTCTTGCCTGTGATTCCCCTGCAAATGCCTCCTGTAAATTCTTCTCTGTCTGTGTTCCTGCATATTTGTTTGCTGCCATCTCTTTTACCTCCGTTTTCTTTACTACTTTTTCAAAATCTGATGCCGGGTGCTTGCACAAAGGACATATAAAGTCATCTGGTAATTCCTCGCCTACATATTCATATCCGCAAATTCTGCAACGCCATATTGTCTGACTGTCCTCTGTTTTTCCAACCTCCTGTGGCTTAGGCTTAATATTATTCTGATAATAATCATATGTTACTGAAGGAACATTGCTTAAAACTTCCATATCGGTTATCTCACCGATAAACATCGTATGTGAACCCAAGTCCTCTGTTTTAGTAACTGTCACAGAAATGTATGCATTTGTACCTTCTGTAATATAATAAATACCATTTGTGCCCCTGGCACACTGCTCAAAGGCTTCAAACTTATTGGTATCTCTTCCTGTTTGGAAGCCAAAATGTTTAAACAATTCAAATTGTGCCTTCTGACTTAAGACTGATACAGTAAATTTTCCGGTTCTTTGAATCATATCATGCGTATAATTTGCCTTATTTACACAGATACTTAACTGGTTTGGTTCCGAAGCTGCCTGAATGGCTGTATTAATGATGCATCCGTTATCTTTTTCTGCTTCTTTAGCGGTCAATATAAACAGTCCATAACTCAACTTATACATTGCTTTCCTATCCATGCTGTTCCTCCTTTACCTTCTCCCTGCATTTCGGGCAAATCCCTTTAAATGAAATATCATAATCCACAAATTCAATTCCATGAGTGTTATGAATTCTTTCCAGTAAATCCGGTATTTGATCCATATCCACATCAAAAATTTCACCGCACTTTATACATCTTACATGGTAATGATTTTTCAATGTAAAATCAAATCGGTTCGGTCCATTCGGAACTTCAACCTTTCTTAATGCACCTTCCTCTACCAATATATCAAGATTTCTATATACAGTTCCTTTTCCAATTGTTGGATATGCTTCTTTTATAAATTCATACACTTCATTCGCCGTAACGTGTCTTCTCATTTCGTATACGGTATTTCTTACGAGATCTTTTTGAATGGTATTTCTCCTACTTGTCATTCGTCCTCCTTATTAGGATTAGTTCTTAATAAGGATTATATACCACCATCATCCTGCTGTCAATAAAAATAGTAATAATTCTCATTATTACAAAAACTGTCAAACTGAGCATCTTTTACCTGAATAACTATTTTATTTTGCGTTCAAATACATATTCTGAATCTGAAGATAAATCAGACCTAAACGAATATCCGAGTCTGTCAAACTTCTGAATCTCCACCGGATTTTCAATATTATTTTCCGCTATGAATCTGACCATTTCACCACGAGCCATCTTGGCATAGGTACCTTTTGTTACCAATTTATCTCCGGATAACTCACAAAATACAATCGTAATATATCTGTCCTGTGGTGTCAGATACTTTTCTATACATTTTGAGTATTCTTTTGATGCAAGATTAATGATAATCCTGCTGTCATCGATTATTGAGCGGTATAACAATTCTCCCCAGTACTCATACAGATTTTTTGCATCTCCAATTCCAACCTTTGCCTGCATTTCAAGACGATAAGGAGTCACACCATCCATTGGTTTTAAAATGCCATAAAACGCAGACAAGATTCTTAAATGATTTTGCAAATACTCAAACTGCTGGATTTCAAACACAGATGGTGCCATATATTGAAATGCAATCCCTTCATATGCTAAAACAGCCGGAGTAAGCCTGTTATAAAGATCCATATTTTCCAATCTGTTAAAGTTCTGCTCTGCAATCTTGTCATTACATTTCCAGATAGCTTTCAGTTCTTCTTTTGATTTGCTTTTCATCCAGTTTAATACTTCTGCTGTCTTATCAATATAGACAGGCAGTTCAACCGGTGCTAAGTTATCGGTATCTACAATCATCTTTTTTGCAGGTGATAAAATAATCTTCATTATGCCAATTCCTTAAGCATATTTTCAGGATCATCTGCCGCCTTGACTTTATCATTTGCCTTTATAATGATTCCCTGCTCATCAATAAGATATGTAGTTCTTACTACACCCATAGATACTTTTCCATAATTTTTCTTTTCTTTCCAGACATCATATGCTTCAATAACTTTACGCTCCGGATCTGCTAATAGCGTAAATGCCAGTCCGTATTTTTCTTCAAATCTCTTGTGAGACGCTACAGAGTCCTTGCTTACTCCGAGAATAACAGCTCCCTTCTCAGTAAACTGTGGATAACGCTCAGAAAAGCCACATGCCTGCTTCGTACATCCTGGTGTATTATCCTTTGGATAAAAATATAAGATCACTTTTTTTCCTGCATAATCGCTTAATTTATGCATTTCTCCATTCTGATCCGGCAATTCAAAGTCCGGTGCTTTTTTTCCTAACTCTAACATTTACTATTCCTCCGCTTTTGTATTTTCCACCTGTTTTCTTGTTCTTTTATTACCTGAAATCATTTTATGTCCCGTATACATAGACATGATCATACATATAAGAGTGCTACACGCAAAATACCTATGACCTGATTTGGATCCTTTATATCCAGTATAAAAAGTTCCAATCATAGTAATTAACGCTCCGATTGACCAATACTTATGTGCTTTCATTTTATACCTCCAAATTGATTAAGCTGTTTCCAAAATAAATATCTCTGGATCATTAACAATATTATACATTCCATCCATTACTTTTGACAAGCAGGGAAAGAAAAATACTCAATCCAAATACAAAAGGATGTATCACGATAATTCTTGCATTACCTTGACGCATCCTTTCGTGTTGTATTTTTTTATTCTTCTTTTCATTATTTTTTAATTTACAGATACCCTGCGTCATTGTTCCCATTTGGCAGAATGTATACCAGGTTCGTGGCTTATATGCCTTAGACACTGTGCTGTTTGGCTCATAAACCTCAACCTCCTTGTGCTTAGAGTATATGAAATTTTAGCTTTATCTTGTAAGTTTGCGAATATCCGTATAAACAAAAAAGCCCTTTGAGAAAAGGATTTTTCCTCTCTCAAAGGGCAAGTTGGCAAACAGGAAGTTTTGCATACGTTATTCTTCTAATATTTTTGTAGGGTTCGCATAGAAAAAGTGTTACAGACTTTTTCTCACAGTCTCCAATCCCATGTAACCATCACCAGTGTTAAAACCTTTCATTGCCAACTCCTCCATTTCTTTGAATTTTATGATTTAATCTTCTTTGACGGTTACAGTGTATATCAATAGGTGGGGTATAAAAATCCCTGCTCTTTTATACTGCTATCCTTCTAAGACAAAAGGCCCAGAATACTTTTTCCTGAGCCTTTCCATCTTGTTGTTTTCAATTATAGATAAAGCTATTATGCAACATTCTGATTCTCATCATCTAGTTGAGGTAAATCTTCATCGCTACCAATTGCTTTTAAACCTAACATTGTTACCGTCACTCCCAAAGCTAATGTTACAACTCCCCCAATCGTCTTGAACACTCGCTCATGAAATTTCTGCTGCTGTAAATATAATTCCGTTATTTTATCAGCTTCTTCCATCATTTTTTCAGAAAAGTCCCTTCTTTCCTCCTCTGTTAAGTTTTCTTGTTCCAGCTGATTTGCGAAGGTCTCAAGAACATACTGATGTGCATGAACTGCTTGTTCATATTCTTCTTTATTTGTTTCTAAAATTGTTTTGCATAACTGTGTATAATTTTCTATTGCTGATTCCACAAACTCTACATATACTGGGAACTGCTTTATTATTTCAAGCGCCACTTCCTTTTCCATATATGGAATCATAGATGTAAACTCCATCACTTTATCCTTTGTTAAATTTCGAAATGATTCAATTTTTAACGCTTTTTTTACAGCTTCTTCTGAATGATATCTTTTTCTTATTTTCTTTTCCATGATTATATTCCTACTTTGCTTCTTTGCGAATGGTGCCAATTTTTTTGCCACTTCTGGTATCTCTTCCATTTTTGTTTCTAATAGTCCCCGGTGGAAGACCATGCTTCTTTTCAAATGTTCCTACTCTACAATCACTTCTAGTTTTCCTCATGTTTTTTCTTCCTTTCATAATTCCGTATCAACAATGCACTTGTTGTTTACTGATGCTTCAAGTATAATAAAATCTATAAAGAAAATACACGCACAGCATGTGGACTTAACACCTGATAATTCTCATGTTCGGCGATATACGGGGAGGTTATTCTCATGGGGAAACAATCTACAAGAGAAAATAAAACAATTTATCAGATTTGCCGGGAAGAAGCCGGTCTTACCAGATTAGAAGCCAGCGAAAAAATGACTGCTGTTTCTGATTCTAAAATTGAAAAATTTGAATATGAAATGCAGGAACCTACACCTTATGATATTATCCAGATGGCAGACGCTTACGGGCGACCAGATCTCTGCAATTATTACTGCTCTCATAAATGCGAAATCGGTCACCGTTATGTCCCGGAAGTCGAAGTTTCTGACTTGTCCAATATAATCCTGGAAACCATTGCCAGTCTGAATGAGATTAATCCTCTTACCACACGTCTGATCCAGATTGCCCGTGACGGTAAGATCAGTGATGATGAGATCAAGGATTTTGCTTTTATCAGCAACAAACTGGATGAAATTTCTCTGGCAATAGATTCTCTGAATCTCTGGGTTGATAAAACAGCCGGAGAGCAGGGACTAAACATCGAATTGCTCAGAGAAGAAAAAAAGAAACAGAAATAAGTATGAAAAAACAAGGCAGCGAACCTATTTATGGTTCACTGCCTCTTTCCTTTACATATGCTGTAACTGGTTTATGATGTATTCCGTTCTGCGGATAGCTTCTTCCACCTGATGTCTGGCATTATTGATTCGATCCTGCACCATCCAATCCACAACAAATCCATCAAAAAAATAATCTGCAAAGGATAAGAAGTCTCCAGTATTGATGTTTAAATTACAAGCCATGTTCACATCATTTAATTCCCTACTGAAATTACGAAGATCATATTTCGCCTGTTCCATATTTTGTCTGGCCTGATCCATCTTGGAGTGTTTCAACATCGTAGAAAAGAATCCACCGCCAAACATATCCACCAAGCCCCAATTCTTTGCACTGTTCAGGTTCTCTTTTGCTGTCCGAAGACTACTTAACGCACGTTGTCCTGCTTCAATCGCTTCTCGTTTCTCTTTTTCTATATCATATCCCATAATTTCTTCCCTCCTCGTATTTTTATGAGTTAGATGATATAAGTGCAATGATTCCGCCGATGATCAACAATGGAAGTGCAATATAAATCAGTCCGCCAACAACCATTCCTATCAAAATCACCGGGAAAAATACAACTGTACAGAGCAGCTTTAAGATTCCCCAGGATGCTTTTACACCAAATATAAAAAATTTTCCAATAAACCAAATCATGCATATAGCAAATAATAACGATAACATATTCTACTCCTTCTGACTCCTGTTATGATTTGAATCATTCATTTTTTTGATTGTTTACTTGATATAAACTCAGATGTATTTCTCACACCGATTTTACTACTGAATTCTGGGTTCTTCTCTATTTTTTCAATCATCCGAATTATCCTTATTCTCTGTGCTGTATCCATCTGCTCACCTCATTCTAACAGTTCTGCCTTTTGATATTGTCAGTATAACCGGATAACTTTTCAAAATATATACCTAATACAAAGAATTGAACATATGTAATTCTCAATTTTCGAGGAATAGTTGTTCCTCCTGTTCTTTCATCAAAATTCTTCATCACGGAATGCTTCCAGATATTCATCAATAAGATCCAGATTAACTAACACAATTCGTTTGACATGGTATACTGCTCTGGCATCTTTCGCTAACTGTTAGAGTATATGAAGTTTTGGCTTTATCTTGTAGTTTGCGAATATCCGTATAAATGAAAAGTCTAATCCCCCAGCCATGCTGGGGGATTAGACTTTTCATTTAGCTTGTTTCCTGACTACTCAGGAAAAATATTTCTACCCTCGCCCCACCTGTATTTTCAGAATTCGAAAGTTTAATACCTCCACCATATTTTTCAGCCACAGTTTTTGCAAAAAATAGTCCCATCCCATAATGGGCTTCGCCATTTCTACTTGTGTCATCCATAAAAAACTGCTCTGTGCCATGCAATAATGCTTCTTTTGTAAATCCTGATCCGCTATCCTCCACAATGAATGTCAGCCGGCCATCCTGCTCCTTTGCGTCAATATAAATGATTCCATTTTCTTTTGTATGCTCCACTGCATTCTGAATCACATTCATTACGGCTCGGAACATTGGATCATAAGCAATCGTTACCTTTTTATCACTTTGTCCCGCCTTCCAATCTATCTTCTGGTGATAGATTTCTACCAGTCCGAGTGCCTGTTCCTTTATATCTGCGAAAAAATCTTCTAACCTCACCGTTGTATAGGTAACATCACTGCAATTCCATGATTTTGTGACATCTATCAACTGTTTTACATAACTTTGTATCTGTGTTGTGCCGTTCAAAACATAAGTGATATTATTCTTCTGTTCTGTGGTCAGTTCAGTCTCTGAAAGTAGTTCTGCATTTCCCCGTACAATCGTAAGAGGTGTTTTAATATCATGCGCCAAAGCAGACATCTGTTGTTTCTTTTCCTGCTCTGTTTTCCACTGCTTTTCTAAAGATTCTCGCAATGCATCTCGCATATCATCGATTGCCGATAAACAGTCATCAAACTCTTTGATACCGGAACAGGATGTCTCATATTCCAGATTTTGATCCTTTATTTGTCTGATTGCGTCTAATACAGGCTGCATCTGCTTTTTGATTCTTTTTCCAAAACGTATGGACGGAATGATGATAATCGCTACCGCTCCAATCACTGACATAATACTCATCACATTCTGTGGTCCTATAAAATGCTCCCTCAAAAAAGCTGAATGATATTGAGGTGTCAGGCGATATTGCAATACAACATATTCATTTTCCCTTACAATTACTTTATAAAAATATTTCCCGGATGCGTTTCCGTACTTTGCAACATTCCATGCTATCTGTTCGTATTGTTCTGACAGATCTCCACCTATTTTCTCTCCATTCTCTGAAAAGATTACATAATCACAAAGTGCAGGAATCATCTCAGCAGTTACTTTATCCGCACGTAAAATCGTATCATATGCTTCATTAATCTTTTGCTCTGCATAATTCGCCGGATAGATACAGCCCACACTAATCAAAAGGTACAGCAGCAGCCAAGCAACAATCACCAAACCTACTAATGATCCAAGCATGACCAGTACATATCTCATAAAAATCCAGCTGAGTGCATTGCTTCTCTTTACTCTTCCCATTTATATCCAATCCCCCAGACTGTTTTTATCGGTGTATAATCATAATCCGCAAATTTTGCTCTTATATTTTTGATATGCGTGATTATAGTACTGTCATTACTCTCATTGTCAAAGCCAAAGACCGCTTCCAATATTTGTTCCTTCGAGAAAACCTGTCCTCTGTTTTTAGCCAGGAATTCACAGATTTCGTACTCCGCTTTCGTAAGAGGAAGTTCCTTATCATCAACCAATAGTTTCTTTTGAGATATTTGAATACAGACCCTCCCCAAAACCATCCGGACAGAATGTTCCCTGTGCTCTCTTCTAAGATGTGCATTGATCCTTGCCCGAAGTTCCATCACTCCAAATGGCTTTGAAATATAATCATCTGCTCCTAAAGAAAGTCCGTTTACAAGACTGTTTTCCTCGGTTTTTGCCGTAAGAAACAAAATCGGACAATCCACAAGTATCCTAATTCTTTTGCATAATTCGAAGCCATCAATTCCAGGCATCATAATGTCCAGTAAAATCAGGTCATAACGATGTAATTCTTCCATATTAATTTTTAGTGGATTACTTACTTTGGTAACCAGATGTCCATCCTTATTCAAAATGCTTTCTATCATTTCCAAAATTGCCGGTTCATCATCAACTGCCAGTATTTTTGCCATAGTTTCCCTCGATTCTATTCCGATATTCTGTTTCCTTCCCAGTGGTTTACCCACCAAAAATAGTATACCATACTAATCCCTATAAATATTAAGCAACCTGGTATGAATGACAACCATTCACCTACACTAGTTTCTCCCAATACAGATTGCAGATAAGTATATGGTACTCTACCCGTCCAGCAGACAAATACATATTTCCACACATAATCTCCAAGTCCGGTAAGCATCAATGCACTAATTAGTCCTGATATAATCCCTGCTCCAATGGATACCCCTTTTCCAAACTGAAAAGCCAGAATCAGCTGCCACAGATAAAGTGGAACACTGCTTCCCCACAGCAGCAATGCTGCAAATATACATCCTTTCATGATTTCGATATCGCTTGATGCGATTCTTCCAAATCCAATTCCGAATATGATTGCTGTCAATAGGATAGAGCACAGACACAAAACCAGTAGCATCAACAGTTTCGATAAAAATGCTGCAGGTTTATCCGGTAAAGACAACAGATTTTGAAAATCACCTGCATTTTGTTCCTGTTCCATCACACTTGCTGTAAAAATTCCAATAAGTACCGGAAGTCCTGCTCCTATTGCCTGATAAAATGCAATCACTTTCATATTTTCATTCCATGGTGAAAAAAAGTAATATATTAAAAATATAACGCTGGTTATAATCGGAATCAGTAAGTGTGCCAGAATCACAGATGTTCCTTTCATCTTTCGCAAGTCTGCATTAAGAGATCTTCCAATCATCTTATTTCACCTCTCTTCTCTCAAACCATTTCAAAAACAGAACCGTTACAAAAACAAACCAGATGATTGAGAGACACATTCCCGGAACAATGACTCCCGTATCCAAAAGAGGATTCCCTGCTTCTGCGGCAAGTCCATTTGGTAAAACATGAAGCAACGGGCACATCATTCGCATAGGGATTGCAGAAACAAGTACATACCAGATTCTGGTTTGTGATATTACCACACCGCTGACGGTAATAAACAGGCAGACGAACAGGTTTACAATCATTCCAAATCGTTCACTTAAAAATAAAGCTACCGGAATCTCCCATAACTCAGAAACCGTCAGAAACAATACTGCAATCAACGCTCCTCCAACTGGAACATGTGTCGTTAGAAGAAAGCCTCCAAGCGTTGCTCCTGCAAACACAATCACATTAGAAAACAAAATCATGTACCCAATATAAATAATTTTCCCCAGCAACAATTTTCTTCTATCTGTGGGAATAGTCATTAAATGATAGTATTTTATCTTTTTCTCCTGCGCCACAGAAAGATAACAAAATAGAGCAATCATCCCCGGCAGCAAAAGTGTATACCACCAGTTCCAAACACTTTCTGCATAAGCATTTGTCATCCCAAGAGTAAATATAAATGCCATGACAAATGTAAGAAGAGGAAATCCCCAGATAAACTTTTTTCGCATGGTTCTTTTGGCTTTTTGATGTTCTGCTTTTATAATATTAACCATGGATTTCACCTGCTTTCTGGTTTTTTCTTACCACATTCATAAACAAATCTTCAAGATTATCTCCCTGCTTTAATGCTCCTTCGTATCCTAAGATTCCACCTGAAATAATCCCGACTTTATCTGCAAGTAACTGTACCTCTGAGAGAATATGACTGGAGAGAATTACAGTGATTCCCTGTTCCGGAAAAGACCGGATCAGCTCTCGTAATTCCTCGATGCCTATTGGATCTAATCCATTCGTAGGTTCATCCAATATCAAAAGTTCCGGTTCTCCAAGCAATGCCATTGCAATGCCTAGTCTTTGCTTCATTCCCAAAGAAAACTGTCCTGCTTTCTTCTTTCCGGTGTTTGTAAGTGATACAATCTGCAAGACCTCATCAATTCTTTTTTCATCTGTACCAAGCAATAATTGTCTTACCTTCAAATTCTCTCTGGCGGAAAGATTTTCATAAATAGGCGGATTCTCAATTAACGCTCCTATTTTTGATAAATCTTTCCTATCCAAAAGTTTTCCATCAAAGTAAATCTTTCCTGCAGTTGGTTTCATCATACCAGTCAACATTTTCAATGTGGTAGATTTTCCCGCACCATTCGGTCCAAGCAGTCCATAAATCTGTTTCTTTTCTATATTAAGTGAAACATTATTTACCGCTTTCTGCTTTCTAAAATATTTACACAAATTTTGTGTCTGCAACATCATTTCCATCTTTACTATCCTTCCTTCCATATTTCATTTCTTACTGAAATATAACCTAACAGAAAAAAATAAAGATTTGATGAAGATTGCTAAATAATTCGTCTACTCTATTTTTATTCTCGTATGGAATAAACCATCATTAATAAGGGTAAGATCACTGGTGCAGTTGACATTGACAATATGTATGAATTTGCTTCTTCACACTGCAATGATTTCAAGGATCTCCGCGATGATGAGGACATTGTTATCAATCGGGAGTGGATCCTTAACAAACTTGCCGAAGCAGAAAACGAATAGTATATTTGGTGGCTACACCCCCAAGCCCCTGTAGAATCAATAACGCCGGTACTGGATATCAAAATCCCGCACCGGCGTTATTAATTGTAATTCTTTTTTCTACTCAAATAAACAGCTTATCTGCCCTACAAACTTGAATTTACTTTAATAAATATTTTTCAAACGCTTTATGATTATCAAAGTGGACTTCTCTAAAAAACAGAACTAACCAAATAATATAGGTTGGTATAGCTATATATGGGGTTAAAAAGCAGGATAATAATGCTCCTGCCAACATTATAATAGCCCACATAAAGCACTGATTTCTTATATCACGAGAGATATAAGCTTTATCATACAATGCCTGTTCTTCTTTAGAAAATGAATTAAATCCCGAAACAAATTTTGTTGCTTTTTCCTTAAAAATCGCAAATAACACACCTATAATCAGAAATGGTATTACCAAAATTATACACGACCAAAATCCTATATTCATAATACATACCTCCGCTTCAAATTCCGATTGAGATTTCACCTGTTTTAAGAAATTTAATAACTGTTATATTTTATTATTAAATTCTTCGCACCCCCTTGAAAACACTGGATTTGTCGCAGGTGAGCTTTCCCTTATTATTTCCCTTGTGTTATATCGTCCCATCAGTGTTTATGCACTCTGATAAGGGCAAATACAAGGGCAAGAAAAATCTATAAGACAGTATAACACAAAATAAAAGTGACATGGTGAACTGATTGAAATGCTTCTTAATTTTTGCTACTACTGATTGATTAAATGATAAGGAGATGGGATACGATGAGAACAATATTTGCAGAATACAATCCACAGTGCAACAGCATTGATGTATATACTAATACGGGCTATATACTCCGTATTGATTGTTGGGAAGCAGAAAAAAATTTAAGAACCACACCTGGATCTGATTGTGCTTTGACATCGCTTGCAATCGATGAGCCATTAGAATATGCAAGGTTATATCTTGATGGGAATTTACAGATGTGGGTAGATGCTGAAGATTCATTAGAGTTATGATTATTCCAATCAAAATCTACTAGAATTTATTAAAAATTAGCTTCATAATTTTAAAAGGACAGCCCTATTGCTATGAGGCTGTCCTTAAAAATACAATAGATAAACCTAGATTATTCTTGCTACTATCTGATTGTTAAATTTTCTGTATTCCATATTGCAAATCTCCCTTTTCGCAATATTTTATTAGTATGAATGCCAGAATCGCTGAAAAAACACGTGCCAATACCGTACTCCACCATATCATAATCTGTCCACCAAATAAAGGTGGTAAAACAAGCATAAATATCAGCATCAATACTGGTTCAATGAATGTAAGAATGTATGACAATCCACTTTTTTCAGTAGCATAAAATCCAGCTGTCGCTATTCTGGTAATCGCAACAAATGGTAATGACACTAAAAATATAGGTACAATTTTAGAAATCTCAATACTTACTTCATAAGAAGCTCCGAAAACCCCTCCAATATTTGCTCTGTTTACATACATGATAATTCCACCACAAACAGCAAGAATTATTGCAAAAATGTATGCCATTCTCTGAACTCCTCTCAGGCTTTCTTGATCCTTCTCACCATAAAAACGGCTCATTAAAGGTTGACTTCCATCACCTACGCCCTGCAATATGAGATATATGATACAGATAATATAGGATACACATGCATAAGTTGCAATAGCTTTTTCTCCCCCATAAGAAGCGGAGAATCGGTTTATAAACACCAATGAAATATTAGGAGTCAATGCTAGCCCAAATGGTGCAAGACCTACTCTGAATATAGCGCCACACATTTCTTTTACATTTTTTAAGGATACATACACATAAAACTTTTTATTATATAATGCGTATATGATTGCAATTGCTGCAGTCACACCCTGTCCGGCTATTGTAGCTGTGGCTGCACCTTTCATGCCCATTTCATATATCCATACAAAGATAAAATCCAGAACAATATTGGTTATGAATCCACCAACCATCGCAAACATTGACCAGAAAGAGTTTCCATAATTTCTAATGAATGGCATCATTCCAGTTCCAAGAATCTGCAATATTGCTCCAAGTGCTATAATTTTGATATAATCTGTCGCATTTGTTAATATAATTCCATCTGCTCCAAGCAATCCTAAAATTTTAGACGAAAAGGAGTAAATAATTATGGTACTGATAACACTTACTATTACAAGAAGCCACCAGCTTGTAGCAATAAATTCTTCTGCCCGTTTTCCTTTCTTTTCTGCTGCATTAATTGAGTAATAAACAGCTCCTCCCATACCAATTCCTGTTCCAAGAGCCTGAATCAAAGCCACAATCGGATATGCAATATTAATAGCCGAAAGTCCAGCATCTCCTATGGTATTGCCTACAAAATATCCATCCACTATCGCATATATTCCTGATAATGCAAATGCTATAATAGATGGAATAACATATTTAAAAAATAATGATTTATGATTCATTTTTCTTACAATCTCCTTCCTTGAAAAGTCTGATAAACAGCTCTGTATTATCATTAAGACTTTCTATATTCTCTAATCCCATTTTTTCGATTACATATATTTCTTTTGAGTGCAGTTTTTCTATGATATCTTTCGTATATTCCATTCCTGATTCTGTGAGGCATATCAGCTTATTTCTCTTGTCTGAATCATCAGATACCATATTGATGTATCCTTTTTTCTGAAAATCTTTTAGTATCGTATTTACCGTTTGCTTAGGTATATTCCATTTTTCACTTATCATTTTCTGCGTGCATCTTCCATTACTTTCATAAAATGAATACAAAGCAAAAACTCCATTTGAAGACAGTCCCTGATCCTTTGACCATTCCTCATACATTGCTGTACATTCTTTCCATAAAGCATAATATCGTTGCAACTGTATTATCATATTATTATCTTTTCTCATCTTTTTTCTCCTTAAATTAGTACGAATCCGGACTTTTATAGTATAGTCCGAGTTCGTACTAATTGTCAAGATTTATTTATATACTTTTTCTTTATATAAACAATCAATAGTCCCTTACTAAGGACAGGAAGATTATGAAATTTCCCTATCCTCTTTTAATAATATCCTCGTTCTTCCATCCAGTCTTTCACATAACATCTGATTCCAATATAAATAATATGCGACAGTAATAGCAATACAATAAGATTTATCGGATTAGCGTTTTTAATCCATTCTCCAAAGTAAATTACAACAGCTGTACTCGTTATCGCTACCACGATACTGATGATATCCCAACAATATTTCCGGTAGATTTTTCCTACCTGATAACCAATCCCGATTATCAGCCACCCGGTTATTACGAATAAAATTGCCATGACAGTACCGGCAATCAGCCAGTACACAATCCCGGAAAGAATACTGTTAGGTATTCCACTGCTTAACTGTCCGAAAGAGTCTGCACCTGTCACAAACTCCCGAAATAAACTTCCCATTCCTTTTCCTAACGCACCGAAAAAGACGATACAGTCGTTAAGGAAAACCGGCGAAAGAATCGCAGTAAACAGTGTTGTTGTTATGCTGTACCATGCCAGTAGAAACAAGATACTTTCATAACCAATCGTCATATTTTTATATTTCTTTTCTAACTGGCTTTTACGGCTATCGCATTTTTCTTTTGCTTTCCGGTAAGCAGTACGGTCACATTTTTCACATTTCTCATAAGGCACTTTTTTCTCAACAGCTACCTCTACCGTCTTTTGGTGTGTCTGTGCATAAAGTTTTTCCTGCTCTGCTTTTTCATACTTAAATTTCCATGCCACGGCTTCTGCGTCGGCTCTTTTCCTGCTGTCTGTCTCGCTGGTCAATCGTTCCTCTGTTTGCCTTAATCTTGTCCGCAATGCTTCGATATTCTCGGCTCTGTTTTCGCTGTTCAATTTCTCGTTCAAGGTCAGCGATTCGCTTAGCTGCCTGTTTAGTTCCTGGATTGTCTGGTCTTTCTGATCCAGTTCGTCCTGCATCTGTTCGGTCATCAGCAGAAGTTCTTCCACCTGCCCGACGTTCTCTAAGTTTCTGCATTCGCTCATCGATCTCCCTCGCTTTCTCTATCTGCTGTTTAAGGTCAGCAATTCGCTGTTCTGTTTCTGCAATAAGCTGTTCTCGTTGTTCAGCTTCTGCGTTAATTCCTGCCATTGCTGATTCTCGTTTTCCAACTGTTCGATTCTGGTTTTCTGTTGCTCGATCTGTGAGAGCAGTTCTTCTGTATCTGGCAAAAGATTTAGCAGCCTGGATAATTCGCTGTTTAAGCTTTTTAAACTCTGGTTCTGCTCCTGAAAAGACAGGAGCTGCCTGTCCCGTTCCTGCAATTCCTGTACCATCTCTGCCATAAGATTCTGCTGTTCCTCGATCTGGTTTATCATTGTCTCCATCATGGGAATGACTTCCCGGCTTTCTTCTAATGTCACGCAATCGCTCCTTCCATTGTGTTAATGCACTGGATACTTTTCCAAAAGAAATCTGTATTTTATCCAGCAGTGCATTTTGTCTTTTTATGATCTGGTTTTCCTCTACTTTCCATGAAGTAGAGGATGTCTGTCCGTTTTGAAATTTCTCGTCAATTTTTCTGGCATCTGCGCCCTCATGGATCGTCGGTATCTCTAATTTTCCCTGCCTTGCATAAGAACGGTGGTCAATGTGATTTTCCGTTTTCAAATGTGCATTACAGACGTTTGCCCATTCGCTCCGCCATAGCTCACAATTTTTCGGATTGTTCCACCCGGTAGCATCGGTTAATACACGTTTCCACTGTTTGCGGTTCCTTGTCCCGACTTTCTGGACTCCATTTTCATCAAGTACGGGGATTCGGATTCCATGACGGTCAGGGTTCTTTTTATCCTGCCACCAGTCCGGATGGGATTCATCCACCACAATATTTCCATTTTCATCTCTGACAAACTCCCAATCCTTGATTTCTTTGTTCCCCCATGAGTGGTCTGGATTGAATGGTCGCATCGTCACAAGTAAATGCACATGGGGATTTCCATCTCCTTTATCGTGGATACTCCAGTCCGCACACATTCCCTTATCTACAAAGGTCTTTTGAATATATTCAGTTGTATAATCAATCTGTTCCTGTCGGCTCCATTCTTTCGGAAGCGAAAATTCAAATGACCTGCCGAGTTGTGCATCCGAGGTCTTCTCAATCTTCAAAACTTCATTCCATAAACGCTGTTTCTGAAAAGTAAGTTTAAATTTTCCCAGTGCAGCATCTTTGTTATCTGCTCTTTTATATCGGGCAGATTTCTGAAACCGTCTGATATTTTCAGCAGGTACGTTCAGCCATTCCTGTGGTGCATTTTCACACATCAACAGGCTGGTATAAACGACTTCTTTTTTGGCAGTGTAGTAGCTGATCCTGCCTGTTTCTTCATTTTTCATCACATCACCATTGAGATACGCAGATGCTGATATGATGGATTTCCCTTTGCTGCGTCCAACAATCTTTACTGTATAATGAAAAATCGCCATGCTCCGTTTCCCCCTTTCTGCCGTATCCGGCTTTGATTTCCGGCAGGTAACGTTTTCCCAAAAAGAAAATGGTATCTGCCGGAACGCCCTCTGCGTAAGAGTGCCCTGTGCATAACAGCCTGCATGGAATGCGCCCCTCTGGCGAAGAGTGCCTCCTGCGGCATGAGCAGGTCTGGCTGAAAGCCCCGCCGACGGAACGAGCCCGGCAAGCATAAGCGCAGACCGGTTGCCACCTGTGGCAAACTTATACGGACGACCTCTGGTTGTCCATAAGTGCGCCCTTCATGAAAAAGCAATGAAGGGAATGGAAAATCCACTCCCTCCGGCATTACACTTCCTCCGTATTTGCAACTGGCTCTTTCTGCATTGCCTTTGAGAAGAATTTCCCATTTGCTTCCTGCCTTTTTAAGAAGCCGATCAGCTTTGGGATATCATCTTCCTCAATCGCAGAACCCAGCACCGATTCCACCGCACCACCAATCTGGCAGAGCCTGTGTGTCCGCTTTTTAGTTTCCACATCTTTCTGACGTTTCTTCAGTTCCCGTTTCTGTGCTGCATACTGTTTTGCTTTCTCAAGGCTTTCCTGTTCTTTCTTTTCCAACTGGAGCATACGCTCCTCATAACTCTTTGTTGATCTTGCCATAAATATCATCGTCCTTTCTTTTTCTTCCAAACATAAGTTTCCTGTTGTCTGTCAGACGAAGTACATGGTATAATCTGTTTGCGTGTAGGTATATCATGACTCCGGTCTGATAGAACCTTTGGCGGTTTCTTCGGGAACCGCTTTTTTAAGTTGAACCGTTTCTTGTGACTGCTTTCACATTTCCCTTATCCCTCAAGTCTCTGCCCTCGTTGGCTTCCATAAAAAGTTCCAGCATATCCGTTTTGATCAGGACTTTTCTCCCAACCTTTAATACCGGAAGTTTCTTCCATTCCACCAGTTTTCTCAGGGTGTTCCTGCCGATTCCCGTATAATCAGCAGCTTCTTCAATAGATAAGGCAATCTTTCTTTGTGTCATATGACCACCTCCTTTTAAATTGCATTATGCAATTTCATTTGTGCTGTCAGTATAGCGTGTTTATATTGCTTTGTCAAGCATTATGAAATTTCATTCGTTTTCTATAAATTGCATATTGCAATATATTTTGTTGCGTGGTATAGTAATGACATACCGAAAAAGGAGGCACATCAGCATGAAAGATAAAGAACTACGCAAGCTGATCGGCAGCAGGGCAAAACAGCGCCGTCTCGAATTAAATCTGACACAGCCTTATGTCGCAGAGAAGATGGGAGTTACCGCTTCCACAATCCTGCGTTATGAGAATGGTTCGATTGACAATACCAAAAAGATGGTACTGGAAGGCCTTTCGGAAGCACTTCATGTATCGATTGAATGGCTCAAAGGGGAAACCGATGAATATGAAACTGATATTACGGATAAGAAGGAATTGCAGATTCGTGATGTGATGGGCGATATTCTCAAACAGTTACCTCTTGATCTTAATAAAACAGAAGACGCTTTTTCTAAAGACTTACTGCTGTTAATGTTAAAGCAATATGAACTGTTTCTGGATTCGTTTCAGTTCGCCTGTAAAAATTACAAAGGCAGTACCAAAGATGCGGACATTGCCAAAGTAATGGGATTCGAATCGAAAGATGAATATAATGAGATTATGTTTCTCAGAGAGATCACACATACTGTCAACGCATTTAACGATATGGCAGATGTGATAAGGCTCTATTCAAAGAAACCGGAAGCAGCCGAACAAAGACTTGCCAATCTTTTATCCGAAGTTATGTATGAGGATTCTGAATCGGTATAGTAAGACAACCGGAGTTGTGATATACTTACACGCAAGAAGCATTTCAACAGTTCCGATTGTCTGATATCGAAAGGAGAAATACAATTATGGCAAAAGGATCTGTTAGAAAAAAAGGAAAAAAATGGTACTATCGCTTCTATGTAGAAGATGCAAGCGGTAAAATGGTTCAGAAAGAATATGCTGGAACCGAAAGTAAAAGTGAGACGGAAAAACTTCTCCGCAAAGCACTGGAAGATTACGAAAATAAGAAGTTTGTCGCAAAGGCAGACAGCCTTACGGTAGGAGAGCTTCTGGATATGTGGGCGGAAGAAGAACTGAAAACCGGGACACTCAGCAACGGCACAGTGGAAAATTATCTTGGTGCAATCCGCTGTATCAAAAAACACCCGATTGCAGACCGCAAACTGAAAACAGTTACTGCCGAACATTTACAGGCATTTCTTGATCTGCTTACATTCGGTGGTGAGTTTCCAGACGGGAAAGTAAGAAAGGGATACAGCAAAGATTATATCCATTCTTTTTCCGCAGTGTTACAGCAGTCATTCCGTTTTGCAGTATTTCCAAAACAACTAATCAGTTTCAATCCGATGCAATATATCAAACTGAAACGACAGGCAGAGGAAGTTGACCTCTTTTCCGATGATGAAGTGGAAGAAGGCACACAACCGATTTCGCATGATGATTACGAGCAACTTATCAAGTATCTGGAAAAGAAAAACCCACCTGCCATTCTACCGATTCAGATTGCGTATTATGCCGGGCTCCGTATCGGAGAAACCTGTGGTCTTACATGGCAGGACATTAACCTTGAGGAACAATGCCTGACCATAAAACGCAGTATCCGCTACGACGGCATGAAACACAAAAACATTATTGGACCAACGAAGCGGAAAAAAGTTAGGATTGTTGATTTTGGCGATACCCTGACTGAAATACTGAAAGCTGCCAGAAAGGAACAACTCAAAAACCGGATGCAGTATGGCGAATTATATCACCGCAATTACTACAAAGAAGTTCATGTGAAAAACAGAGTCTATTATGAATACTATCACCTTGACGGAACGCAGGAAGTCCCGGCAGATTACAAAGAAATCTCCTTTGTCTGCTTAAGACCGGATGGCTCTTTGGAACTGCCGAGTACACTCAGCATTGTATGCAGATCAGTGTCAAAGAAACTGGAAGGATTTGAAGATTTCCATTTCCACCAGTTACGTCACACCTACACCAGCAATCTGCTTTCCAATGGGGCTGCACCGAAAGATGTACAGGAACTGTTAGGACACTCTGATGTCAGTACCACAATGAATATTTACGCTCACTCAACAAGAAAAGCAAAACGGGATTCCGCAAGACTTCTTGATAAAGTAGTGAGCAATGCTTAACTAAAAATTTCCCTTATTTCCCTTGCGGATTCCGCATAAGGGCAAAGATAAGGGAAAATACATATCATTTCACTATCTAAGAGGCTGTAAGCCTTGAAAAATAAGGAAAGTTCAGGAAATCTCTCCACAAATTCCGATTTTTCGTTCTCTACGACTTCCCAATAAACGGGAATTTGTCATATCCCTATTTCTGAGTAGATTTTTTCGACAAACGGTGACTTATGCTCGATATACTTCTCAATATCAAATGGATAGAGTGCAGCGCCTTCTTCTTTAATTCTACTGTATTCACGCACAGCTTCCGGATGAGAACGCAAATATTCACGGAAAGCAATATGCCTTTTCAGTTCCTCAGAATCTCGCGGGCATACATATAGATGATGCTTCCGCAAATGGGTTTTGCCTTCATATTTAAATGCTTCCCGTCCGGCAATACCAAGGTTTCCTTCATGGTGATAGTCGATTCTTTCTAAGGCAGAGATTACAGCGTCAAGCATGGAGTAATCTTTAATGACGACATCAATATCAATAATCAGTTTCGCTGATAAACCATGCACTGAAGTGCTGCCAACATGTTCTATCACAAGAGCCAGTTGATCAAGAGCTTCCTGGATTTCACTCTTGATTTCACAAAAATCCCGTGTCCAGTGTTCATCATAAGGTAGCACAACAACATGCTTTGTAATCATTCTCTTTACCTCCCCAAATTCCGATTTCTCAGTTTCAAAAACTGGAATTTTCAAATTAGTCTTTGCAAATAACCTTTGAACCTTCACCATCGATTACAATTCCCTGACGGTTGTTAATTGGGCATAGATTCAAATCCGAAAATTCAGTCATTATTTTCTCAGTAACTTTCTTAAATGGTGCTGTAAGATAATGCGGAAGAACATAGAAATCAATCAAATCAAGCCCTGCATCATCTTCTTGTGAGTAGTCCTCCGGCTTTTCATCCATTTGTTCAATATATTGGATAGTTGGAGCGCATATAATCGCACCCGCCGATTCACCAATCATCAGTTTTCCCTTTGCCAATTCCTTCTTCAATAGCTCATCCGTTCTCGTTTTACGGAGCTGATCCATAAGGAAGAAAGAATTTCCACCAGTAAAATAGATCACATCCGCATCTTCAAAAACGGACTGTATCGTTAAATAAGCCTCCGTTGAAATATCAATTTCCGTTACGGTTGCTCCCAGTTTATTGAATAGCTTTCGAGCCGAGCCGACATAACCGGTATAGCCTTCACGCAGCGAAGCTGTGGGAATAAATGCGACTTTCTTGTTATCAATTTCTTCTTTTATCAAACTTCCTACACTTGAAAAGTGCGAACATAAAAACAGTTTCATCCATATCCTCCTTAATAAATTCCGATTTTCTTAATTCTACAAACTTTAATTTTACTTAGTAACTATGACTTTTCCTTCAGAATCCAGAAGAGGTGTAATACCAGCCCCGTATCCAGATTTCCAACAAAGATAATTAACTCCAGTCTCCTTATCTACAAGAATTTGTCGAATCCCTTCATCTTTAAGCGAACTTCCATCTCTAAATATAACTTCAAATCTTTCTTCTTTCTTCGCCATGTTTATTCCTCCTCGTTAAGCATTAAATACCGATTTGCATTTCCATTCATTTTAGAAAATGGGCAACTCCGATTGGAATTGCCCACTCATTGCACTAATTATGCGATTTTCTCTTGCTTGCACCGATTTCTGCATCAATTGATGTAAGTTTGATGTAAATCGCTGTTTTTTTAGTTTTTTATCAAATGAAGTACGTCCCGTCTATTTGGTTAAACGGTACATCGTTACATCAGTTTAATACAGCTTTGCGCCTGCCGGGATGTGGTCATCAACCATAAGCAGATGGAGCTTTTCTTCGCCTTCTTCTTCGTGAATAGCGGAGAGGAGCATACCGCAAGAGTCAATACCCATCATAGCACGAGGAGGAAGATTTGTGATAGCGATAAGTGTCTTACCTACAAGCTCTTCCGGCTCGTAATATGCGTGAATACCGCTTAAAATGGTGCGGTCTGTGTCTGTTCCGTCATCAAGGGTAAACTGCAACAGCTTCTTTGACTTCGGTACTGCTACACATTCTTTTACCTTAACGGCTCTGAAATCTGACTTTGAGAATGTGTCAAAATCAACTGCTTCCTCAAATAAAGGCTCAATCTTTACCTTAGAGAAATCAATCTTTTCAGGCTCTGCTTTCATTTCCTCGACAGGCTGATTTTTTACATCATTGCCCTTGTTTACATCATTCAAGGACTTCATTGTCGGGAATTTTTTTGATTTTTCTTCATTACCCTTCGTGATGCTTCGCTGAGCTATTCCTATTAAATTGTCTTCTCTTCATCACCATTCATGATGAATCATTGTCAAATCATATCTGTTGTCAATTTGATGTCATTTGGTTATTTCTGTTGTCAGATGAAAGGGTTCATAAGCCCTTCTTAAAATACATCCATTGTTGCAGCCAAATGTTCAAATGTTTCCTGTTTTTTCTCCTCTGTCGCCTCTGCATAGATATCCATAGTGGTCTGGATATCCTTATGCCCCATGATCGACTGGATAACCTTCAGGTTGGTTTCTCTTTCACAAAGCCTTGTACAGAATGTGTGTCTCAAACTGTGCGCTGAAAAGTTCGGCAACAGCACCGGCTCCCGATGCTCTTTCTTTGCTTCTACTTCTTCCGTCGCATTATAGGCAGAAGATATTCTCTTGATTGCCCGATTGACTGACTGAGCATTCATTACATTTCCATAACGGTTACAGAAAACAAAGCCTGTCATCCCATCAATCTCTGCATCTGTCCAGCCATTTTCTTTCTGCTCTTCCCAGATCATTTCAAAAGCATCTTTCACTGTATCCAACATGGGAATCGTACGCATTCCGGCTTCTGTTTTCGGCATTGAAATATGATTTTCCGATGCCCGGTCTTCTCCTACCGGATAATACGTTAGATTATGATTGATGCTGATAATCCGCTTCTCATAATCGATATCTTCCCATCGAAGCCCTAAAACTTCGCCGATTCGGCACCCGGTTCCAAAAAAAATCGTAAAAATCGGCCACCAGTGAAAATAAACCGGATGCGTAGCAATATATTCCATAAATGCTCTCTGCTGCGGAATTGTCAGTGCATGTCTCACACCGGTTTTCATGCCTAAGTTTTTCTTTAATTCTGCCATGACTCCATCCGTAGGATTTTTTCTGATAATGTCATCCCTTACAGCCAGTTGAAAAGTCGGATGCAATAACGTATGAATGGTTTCCAACGTGTTGATTTTCAGTTCCTGCTTCTCAATCAGGTGATTATAGAACTGCACCACATCAGAATACTTGATCTCTGCTATATTCCGCTTTCCAAATGTCTCCCGGATAAATCGGTCATACATATAAAGATAATTGCTCTTGGTCGTTGGTTTCAGATTGTTTTTGAGACTCATGTAACGGTCAAATACAAAATTTATTGTAGCCTTTCCGGCAACATAAATATCCAGACCGTCCATCTGATCTTTCATGAGCTGTGCTTCTTTTTCCCGAAGCGTTACAAGGTCTTGTGCATAAACATATTTACGTCTTCCGAGAGGATCCGTATAAGTATATACATATCTCCCGTCTGAACGTCTCTGTGATTCACCTTTCCGCAGGACTCTGCCCCGCAGATCTTTTCTTGTCTGTGCCATATAAAATCCTCCTTCAAATAAAGGAAAGACTTCATGTTATTCAGGTCTGTTCAATATTTTTTCCAGTCCCTGCAGGACAACTTCTGTCACAGTCATTTTGTGTTTTCCGGCATAATCACAAATACGCTTATACATAGAATCTTCCATTCGGATACTCAATACTTTCTTTTTTACATTATCCGACTTTGGTCTTCCTGTCTTCGCCATATCTGTTCTTATTCCTCCACATCTTCATTATAGTTTTCGTATGACAAAAAGTCAATCCCTGTTTTTCGTCCTTCCACAGTTTTCTTCTCTCCACTACGCAATCCGGAATGTCTCCAGATACTTTTCAAATATCTCACAGTTTACAAGAGCAACTTTGTCAATCTTATACACTGCTTTGGCTTCTTTCGCCAGCTCTTGGAATTTCGTCAGCCCAATGCTGTAAAGCTCTGCCCCTTCCTGATAACGGACAAATTTCTTCGCTATTTTCTTTGTTTTCTCTACATCTCTACGTGCATATCCCATACACGGCACCTCCTTTTTTGCATGAAAAAAGCAGCTAACCTATTTTTCATAGACTAACTGCTCGTGTTTTAGTTCCATATTCTGTTTTAATTTACTGAAACGTCTTCTGTTTGACTTAACTGTTTATGAACATCACGTCCACCATACATAATTCGCACTACATATACTATTTCAGTTTCATCATCTGTTTTGTAAAATACCAGATAATTACCCACCGGAAAGAATCGAAGTCCTCTGCTGTGCCACGGTTCTTCCTCATAGAGCCGATTTCTGTTCGGCATAGTATCCAGCTTCCGAATTGCCGTCATAATCCGCTCTGTCTGTCCTGCAGCATTCTCCGGAGCTAACAGTTCCTCTGAAATATATCTGAAAATATTTCGCAGATCTTTCTTTGCTCCTGCTGTATACATCACTTTATATTTCATATACCAAATTCTCGTTTCATTTCTGCTTCAACTTCATCTGCTGAATATACTCTGCCAGCCCTAATATCTTCCATGCCTTTCTCTATTTCTGCATCGAACTGTTCCTTTGTCAGAGAGCCATATGCAACAGGCTCTTCATAAGCTGGAAGTTTCATTTCAAAAGGAATTCCTCTCTGGAGTACAATCTGTCTCAGAAACATTCCTACTGCATTGGACATTGGAATACCAAGTCGATCAAGCACCTGTTCTGCCTGTTCTTTCACTTCAGGTTCGACACGTGCAAATACATTTGCTGTTCTTGCCATAGATATCGCCTCCTCTTTTTTCTTCATTATATCTTGTTTGATTGCAAGTTGCAAGCGATTCGCAATCTGTTTTCGTAATTTCATACACTGGCAGACGGCAGGTGGCAGATAAGGTATCTATAAAAATCTATATTTTCTTCAATGACTCTGCCACCCATCATTCTTTTAATCGAATACTGTTTTCCTGCTTTTCATTTATTTGATACTCCAACTCATTCTTCATCCGACTTCTTACATCACGCATGGTTCTTCCAGAGATTCCCTGCTCTTTTGCTTTTTCATCTAGTTCCCTGATTGAAATTTCTTTTTTATCAGCAAGCAGTTC
This sequence comes from Blautia sp. TM10-2, assembly GCF_003480845.1. Classification (NCBI taxonomy): domain Bacteria; kingdom Bacillati; phylum Bacillota; class Clostridia; order Lachnospirales; family Lachnospiraceae; genus Blautia; species Blautia sp. TM10-2. Next base: position 138,442 of record NZ_QUJZ01000013.1, read on the forward strand.
CTTGATCAACTTTGCCCCTCTCTCCAGCTTTGTTTCTGTTGCTTTTCCTTCTTTCCCATCTAACAATTCATCAGCGGAAATCTCATAGGCTCCCACCCATCGGAAACCTTCTTCGTCTCCCAGTTTAAACGCCATTGTCTCCCCCGGTGGCGCTAGCGAACTTTTTTCATGAATCAATACCCTCGTGGTTGGATCTTTTCTTACTTTCCCAATGAAAATCAAGCTTCGCACTGCTGCCATGATATCAATAGAACCAAGTCCTCGATAAGTGCTCTGTGTTCCGGAGGACTTATTCAGATGTCCGATCAATACAATGGCACAACCGGACTTCTCTGCAATCATTCCCAGTTTTCGAAACACCGGGCGTACTTCATTTGCACGGTTCATATCCACATCTGCTCCAATAAACGCCTGTACCGGATCAATAATTACAAGCCTCACTTGATTCTGTCTGACTGCTTTTTCAATTCGATCATCGGATAACGTCAACACTTCTTCCGAATCATCAATCACCATAACCCGACTTAGATCAGCTCCTGCTTCTACCAGTCTTGGCTTGATCGTATCACCCATACCATCCTCCGCTGTCTGATAGATTACATTGAATGGTTCGATATCTTCCATATTCGGAAACAATTTTCTGTTGGTACAGGCTGCCGTCAGCATCATTGCAAAATAAGTTTTTCCCTCTCCCGGATTGCCCTGAATAATTGTCAGTTTTCCAAATGGAATATAGGGGAACCACAACCAATCCACATTGGTCTGTTCAATGTCTTCATAACACAACATCGGCACCAGCTCTTCTGTTTCTGGTACTTTGATTGTGATTGTTTCTGCAATTGCTTTCTTTCTGTCGGCGTTTTTATCACAGAGAATTTCGTTCCAGTCTTTTCGTGATGGTTTCAGACGAATTACACTGTACCCTTCCAGAATTTCTTCTGCCAGCTTCTCACAAGCCTCATTCCCTGCCTGGTCATTATCCAGGCACAGGAAAACAGAAGTAATCTGAGGGCGTTCAGAAAGAAAAGTCATCAGTGCCACACTAGAGACTCCACCCAGACTCAGATAGCTACGTTTCTTCCAATCTTTTGGAAATAACTGGATAAATGAAAGCAGATCAATGGCTGCTTCAAATACAAACAACTGATTATCCGTTCCTCTGTAACTGAATCCATAAGATTTATCAGAACCTGCTACATCTCCACGATATTTTATTTCACCAGTTCCCCGGCAGTGTGCATATCTTGGAATACCATCTGCATCTCTGCCGACAAATATAACATTATGATGCTTCTTTTCTTCGTAAATATCACCTCTGTCAATCCAATCTTCCAACAGTGTTTTCTCAATCTCTCTTTTTTCTGTCAGATACTTCATGATTTTTTCATTATCCTCATTTTTCTCCGGTAATCGGAAGTCTTTAGACGGGGCGGGGCAGGACTTCTGCCTGCCTTCGCCTTCTTCCCCAATCAGAATTTTCACTGCTTCCGGGAATGTTGCATAATAAAATTCCATCACAAAGTCTACCGGATAACCGCCCTTACTCTGACTATGCCGATACCATCGATTTCCGGATATCGTTACACTGTCATGCTTTTTCCAACGGTATTCCCTACCACTTTTCACCAACTGTTCCCCTTGTGCGTTCAGAAAAGACACAAGATCGGTCTGGTTTGCTCTTGCAATCTGTTCTTCTGTATACTGCATTTTCATCATCCTTTCCTGCCTGTCCTGCTGACAGACTTCTATAAATTCATATCATAGTTCCGTTTTTTCCTCACTGTCTGTTGTTTTGCATCACGTTCTTCACACTCTTTCTTCTTTTCAGCCAGTTGTTTCCGAATAGAAGTCTTCTTTTCTGGTTTCCGCTCCGTCTCATTCACCGACTGTTGCTCTGCTTTACTGTTTTCTTCGAAAATATCTTCTGTCTGGGCTGCGTGAAATGCCGGGAACTTCACCTGCTTCTCCCTTTTTTCTTCTGAACGCCCGGAGGTATCTGTTTCTGCCATTTCCCGGTCACATCTGGCAATGTCTGCACAACTCTGTACCTTTTTTACAAATGCAAGTTCGTCCTGATAAGGCTGATTATCTGCTTTCAGCTCTTCGATCACAGACCGGAGTTCTTCTTTCTCGCGTTTCCATCTGGCTGTTGGCACCTTTCCATTTTTATCCAAGTGCTGTTTCAGTTCCCGTTCACATTTGCGATAATAATTGATTTCTTTCTTATGCTGCTGATAGTATTTCTCTCGTTTTTTCGGAAAAAAGAAATGGTTGTACTCGTCTATCAATGGCTGGTTTGCCTTTATTACTTCTGCCATCTTTTGCAGATTTTCCAATTTCTTTAACTGCTCTCGCTTTTCGGAAATTTCTTTTTTGCTGACTGATACAACACCATTCAGTTCATCAATCCTTTCCTGCAGATCCTCCATTGTCTCTATCTTATGAGTCTGGAGGTAATTGATGGATTTTGCAAACTCCTGTAAGTTGGAGAGATTCTTCCCTCTCCGTTTCATCTCCGCATAGAAATTTGGAAGCGGTGGTCTGCCCTGCACTTTCTTATCATAATAATCTTGCAAGCTTTCCAGAAGTGTCGGATTCTGCCTGCGATCCAGTTCGGCTTTCATTTCCTCATACGCTGTCTTCATCCACTGAATGGATTCTTTCAGAGAAATAAACATATGGTTGAACTGCCGGATAGCTCGGTTCAGTTCCCCAATCACTGTTTTAATTCCCTTTTTCTCCATTGCTCGCACTTCATACCCTTCATGGATCGTCGGAATCAAATCAATTCCCTGCTCTTTGTAAGAGCGATGATCAATTCTTGCTGCCATGTGACATTCCCGGAATTTTTCGTTCACCTTCTCTGTCCACGCTCTTCTCCATTCCTTTAAAAGCTCCGGATCATTCCATCCGGTAGTAGAAACAGCATTGAATATATCCTTTCCTTTGACATCTTTAATCCGATTTCCGTCTTCATCCAAAACATATTCCCGTTTCTGCTTGTTTCCCCAGCTTCCTTCTTCTGTAAAAGGACGGATTGGAGCAAGTACATGAAAATGTGGATTGTCCGGTTCATCTTCGTTCTTTGATTTTCCCTCATGAACTGCCAGATCTACAATCATGCCACGAGCTACGAACTGCTCCCAGCAAAACTCTCTCGCCAATTCTATATTTTCATCCAATGTCAGTTCATTTTGTAAAGCAATATCAAAAGAATAAGCTAACTGTGCCCGTTTACTTTTCTCTATCTGCTCTACCTCATTCCAAAGTGTTTCCCGGTCAGACAAACGTTCCGGCACATATTCCGGTGTCAGGATTTCTGTGAAAACCACTCCCGACTTTTTTGTATAATCATGCGTCTGTCCATAGTAATCGTTATAAAGCTTTTGCCCCGAAATATAAGCTGCGGAATTAACCACTGTCTGACCTTTTCCTCTGGAAACTTGCTTTACTGAAAAATGATACAGTGCCATTAGCCGTCATCTCCTCTTTCTGCTTTTTCAACTGCTTCTGCAATTTGCTGTTGTTCTTTGTGTAAAGCTGCCATGTAACCCTGTCGTACAATACTCTTGTTGTAACTGCTGTTCTTCAACTGATCCATAACATCCTGAACTTCTTCCTGCTCCAAATCTCTGGATAATGGAAATGCTTTTTCAAACTCTGCACCTTTAACAATCAATCTATGGGAACGTTCCTTTCGCTCCACCAACTTCTTTCTCTGCTCCAGAAGATTTTTATTGTGGATCGCATGTTCCAGTTCCTTTTTACTTTTTTCCATGTTGGCTTTCAGTTCTTCCAATGACATGGATTCATATTTGGGATTTTTCGCTCTGCTCAATTTCTTTTCCTCCTTATTTTTATGCAAATAAAAAGAATCAGCACTGTCACCAATACCGATTCTTATTATGCAAATTCCGGCTCATCTGACCACGCATTCCGCTAAGAGCTGATCAGTCTT
>NZ_QUJZ01000014.1:0-141200 GCF_003480845.1 Blautia sp. TM10-2
AAGTTTTGCAGAAAATGGTTGTGTTCGGAAAGAAAGTATGGTATGATGTATAGGTGTTAAGTGTATGCGGTTTTGAAGGTATATCAAATATCTTCAAAATAGTTATTGTGGCCCGGTGGCTCAGCTGGTTAGAGCGCCGCCCTGTCACGGCGGAGGTCGTCGGTTCGATCCCGATCCGGGTCGCTTTTCATAACTAAATATCTGAAAAATGGGATCTTAGCTCAGCTGGGAGAGCATCTGCCTTACAAGCAGAGGGTCACAGGTTCGAGCCCTGTAGGTCCCATTCTTTTATGGGTGGTTTCCCGAGTGGCCAAAGGGGACAGACTGTAAATCTGCTGCAAATTGCTTCGGTGGTTCGAATCCACCACCACCCACTTGCCAATCAGGCAATCGGCCGATGTGGCTCAATTGGCAGAGCAGCTGATTTGTAATCAGCAGGTTATCGGTTCGAGTCCGATCATCGGCTTTACTTGAGAAATCAAGTACAAAAATAGGATATCGCGGGATGGAGCAGTCTGGAAGCTCGTCGGGCTCATAACCCGAAGGTCGTAGGTTCAAATCCTACTCCCGCAATTTTATGCCTAGTTAGCTCAGTTGGTAGAGCAGAGGACTGAAAATCCTCGTGTCTCTGGTTCGATTCCGGAACTAGGCATATTTTACGGAGCATTAGCTCAGTCGGTAGAGCACTTGACTTTTAATCAAGTTGTCCGGGGTTCGAATCCCCGATGCTTCACTATGTGGAACCCTTTCGAGGGTTCTTTTTTTTGTTCTGCATATCCCAAATTGGTCCGGTGGACCAATTTTGATTATGTTTATCTTAAGGTTACGGCGAAAATCTTGCAAAAGAGCAGGAAATGTACTATGCTTTGAAAGAATAAAAAAGAACGGAGGAATCTGTTTATGGCACAAAAAAAGAAAAACAAAAGACGAAGACGCCAGTTTCAGCAGAAAGTGATTTTAAGTGTTCTGCTTGTTATCATTATCGGATTGATTGGCGTGCTTGGATATCAGATGCAGAAGAACGAGAAAAAACAGACGGATGGAAACGCAAGTGCATCCTCTTCGGTTTCGTCATCCTCTCTTGCTGGGGACAGTTCAGAGCCGATATCGGATTCCAGCCCGGAGGAGGAGATTACACCGATGCCTGAGCCGGTACAGCAGATTTCGTCAGATGGTCTGAACAGTCAGCATGCCCTGCTGGTGCGGGAAAGCGATCTGGCTGAGATGATGAATCTGGGCGGAGATGAGAGAATTTATCCGGCGTCGATGACAAAGATTATGACAGCGCTGCTTACCATTGAAAATCTTCCGGATCTGAACGAGACGATTACGGTTCCGGAGGACATCTTCGAGGAACTGACGGCACAGGATGCGTCGGTAGCGGGATTTAATCCGTACGAACAGCCGACGGTTCGTGATCTTCTCTATGGTGTGCTGCTGCCATCCGGCGCAGATGCATGTGAGACATTGGCGAGAGCAGTCGGCGGATCGGAAGAAGGTTTTGTGGCCATGATGAACCAGAAAGCAGAAGAACTGGGACTTACCAATACGCATTTTGAGAACTGCACGGGACTACATAACGACAACCATTATTCTACCTGCCGTGATATTGCGGTGCTGATGAGTGAGTGTCTGAAGAGTGATACGTTTCGCGAGATCGTGACGAGGGAGGTTTACACAACGGAGGCTACCGCATCACACCCGGAGGGAATTACGCTGTATGATACGATGCTCCACCGGTTTACCAGCTATGAGATGAGTACGACACTGGAGAACGGGGCAGTCATTGAAGGCGGAAAGACCGGATTTACCGATGAGGCGGGTCAGTGCCTGGTCAGCTTTGCAGAATATGGAGGCGAAGAGTACATACTTGTTACGGCAGAGGCCATGACGGATTCGGGATCTGCGGTGGACAGCATCGCGGATGCGAGTACGGTGTATGGAAGATTACAGTAAATACAGGTGAAAGCGAGAGCTGGAAACGGGAGAAAATTCCCGGTTCCGGCTCTTTTTTTTACGTGAAGCAAGTCGAGAAAATAAGGTGTGGATAACATTGGGGATGTTTTGCACGGAATGCGCAGAAAAGAATTATGTTTTCCACAAAAGAAAGAAGCGCAGGGGAAAAATTGTGGATAACGGAAAGGAAAAATCCAGTTTTTGTGTATAGATCGCGCCGGATGGGAAATACTGCTTACTGTAGAAAAGCAGGAGGAGAGCGAGAAATCGAAAAACGCCTCTGAAATGCTTAAAAAGATATCAGCAGAGGTGGTAAGAATATGAAAAGAGACAAGTTGAGAATCGGCGTGATCACAGCGGCACTGGCAATGATGATTGCAGGCGGAGTGCTGACCTGGCAGCAGGATGCGAGAAACGGTAAGGCAGATCAGGCGAAACAGGGAGAGACGGCACAGCTTACAGAGGACGAAAGCACCGGAACTACAGAACAGCAGACGGAGGAGACGGCGGGAGATGCAGACGGAACGCGTGCCGTACAGGATCAGGCAGATGATGTGGAAAACAGTCTGGAACAGGTGCCGGAAATGGAAGCGGCGTGTGAAGAAGAGGCGGCGGGAAATCCAGAAGCAGATGCAGAGACGGCTCAGAATACACCGGAAGAATCAGATGGGAATACAGAAAGACAGGACGCGCAGGCGGTAAACGGAACAGCGGCGGATCAGAACGGAGAAACAGGATCAGGAGAAACAGCGGCGAATGAAGAAACGAGTGCAGCATCCGGAACTGTGGATTCTGCAGAAAATCAGGAAACGGCAGTTGAGACAGCAGGGGCTGCACAGGATCTGATGTTCAGCGAAGCGACAATCATGGAACTGCCGGTTACTGGAACAGTTCTGATTCCGTATAACATGGAAAATACCGTTTATTTCCCGACACTGGATCTTTACCAGTGCAATCCAGGCGTTGTTTTCTCGGCGGCAGAAGGAACTCCGGTTCTGGCGGCAGCGGACGGAGAAGTTGTGAGTGTGGAAAATGATGCAAGAACCGGCCTCACCGTCACCATGAATCTTGGAAATGGATACGAAGCCATCTACGGACAGCTCACAGACGTTTCCCTCGAGGCAGGCCAGAAAGTTCAGAAAGCAGCACGGATCGGAGCAGTTGCAGCACCGACGAAATATTATGTAAAAGAGGGAAGCAATCTTTTCTTTGAGATGAAAAAAGATGGAAAAGCCATTGATCCTATGGTATATCTCCCGGCAATTTCGGAATAAAAAAGAGGACCTGCACGAAATGGGATGCGGGAAAGTATTATAAAGTGTAGGATTCGCAATCGAATCTTTTTTACAGGTTTTGAATACAAAAAAGGCGGCGCAGACCGCGGATGGTAAAATACCGTTTTTCGATTGCTTTTTATAAAAAAGGCTGGCTGAAAACAGTCAGCTTTACATATAACAAACAGGATTGTTTTGATATAGAAAAAGGGCGGAATAAAAGGAAAGTAACCGGTTACAGAAAATGTGAAAGTTTGTCATTTTAGGGGTTTCGTTTTTGAATGTTATCGGTTAAAATAGATGTAGTGGACAGATCCTGAAAACAAGGAGGATTAGAAAAATATGGAGCTTTTATTTATGGACCCGGTGTTCAAAGAAGCAATCTGGGGTGGAACAAAGTTAAGAGACGTATTTGATTACGAAATTCCGAGCGATACAACCGGCGAGTGCTGGGCGATCAGCGGACATGCCAACGGAATGAGCCATGTGGCAGGCGGAAGATTTGATGGAAAAACATTAGGTGAGCTCTGGAAAGAGGAGCCGGAAATTTTCGGAAATTACCCGGGAAGCCAGGTTCCGCTGCTGATCAAGATCATTGATGCAAAAAATGATCTGAGCATCCAGGTTCATCCAGATGATGCTTATGCAGGAGAGCATGAGAATGGATCTCTTGGAAAGACCGAGTGCTGGTACGTGCTGGACTGCGAACCGGGTACAGAAATTGTTATCGGACACAATGCAAAAGACAAGGCAGAAGTGGAGAAAATGATCCGCAATCATGAGTGGAGCGATTTCATCCGCAAAGTGCCGGTACATAAGGGAGATTTCTTCCAGATCAATCCGGGATGCGTACATGCCATCAAAGGCGGCACACTGATTCTGGAGACACAGCAGAGCAGCGATATCACCTATCGTGTATACGATTATGACAGACTGCAGAACGGCAAACCGAGACAGCTTCATGTAGAGCAGAGTATCGATGTTATCGAGGCTCCGTTTAAACCGGCAGATATCGATACCTTTACAGAGGAAATCCCGGGCGCGGTACATACCCATTTTGTAACATGCAAGTTCTACTCTGTAGATAAATACGACATCGACGGTGTATTCACCTTAGATGCGAAAAAATATTATACTAATGTAAGTGTAATCGCCGGAGAGGGTACTGTAAACGGTATTCCGGTTAAGAAAGGTACTCACTTTATTATACCGGCTAATTTTAATGGATGCAGATTTGAAGGAAAACTTTCTGTAATCTGCTCAAATCCAGAAGCATAAGAGAGGAGAAAAACACAATGAGACTTGGAGCATTAGAAGCAGGCGGAACAAAGATGGTCTGCGCAATTGGAAACGCAAATGGAGAAATTTATGAGAGAATTTCTATCCCGACCGAGACACCGGAAATTACCGTTCCGAAAATGATTGAGTATTTCAAAGAGAAGGACATTCAGGCACTGGGAATCGGTTGCTTTGGACCGATCGACCTGAACAGAAAATCCGAAACATATGGTTACATTACCACAACTCCCAAATTAGCATGGAAGAACTACAACATCGTAGGCGCTTTCGCAGATGCACTGGACATCCCGGTTGGATTTGATACCGATGTAAACGGTTCTGCACTGGGTGAGGCTACCTGGGGAATCACAAAAGGTCTGGACAACAGCATTTACATCACCATCGGAACGGGCGTTGGAATGGGAATTATTTCCAATGGCAAGCTGTTGCACGGCATGCTTCATCCGGAAGGCGGACACGTTCTGCTGACCAGACATCCGAAAGATACTTACGGCGGAAAATGCCCGTATCACAGCAACTGCCTGGAAGGCCTTGCTGCAGGTCCTGCCATTGAAGCACGCTGGGGCAAAAAAGGTATTGAGCTGGCAGACAAAAAAGAGGTATGGGAGCTTGAGGCTTACTATATCGGACAGGCACTTGTAGACTGCATCATGCTGCTCTCCCCGCAGAGAATCGTTTTGGGCGGAGGCGTTATGCATCAGGAGCATATGATGCCGCTCGTAAGAGAAGAAGTAAAGAAACAGCTGAACGGATATCTTGTAACAAAAGAACTCGAGGATCTCGACAGCTACATTGTACTTCCAAGTCTGAACGACAATCAGGGTATCATGGGTGCGCTGAAACTGGCTGTAGATGAGCTGGCAATGCAGTAAGGTGCAGGAACATCCGAAAAATTTCACTTACATCGTGGAATGCAGCGATGGAACACTTTACACCGGCTGGACCAACAATCTTGAGCACCGCGTCGAGGCACACAATGTGGGAAAAGGTGCCAAATACACCAAAAGCCGGAGACCGGTAAAACTGGTGTATTTTGAAACGTATTCCTCCAAAGAAGAGGCGATGCGGCGGGAGTGGGAGATTAAACAGCTTTCGCGGACAGAGAAATGGAAGCTGATCAAGGCGAAATAAGAATCAAAAACAGACTTTTCGAACAGACACAACAATGTGTGGATGCGGAAAGTCTGTTTTTTTGTGAAAATGTGTCGAACGATTCCGGAAGAAACCAGATATTTTGACTTGCAAAATAATTTCATCCTGTTATAATAAAAGAAACGGCAACAAGTAGTAATAAAAACCATGTGATACAGTAATTGAAATAAAACAACGTTTCTGACAGGAAAGGAGTGGGCAGAATGAAGTATATCAGAAAAAATGGAATCAAGGATCCTGGCAGTGCGATTACACATGGGACTGCGCTGATCCTAGCGGTGGTGGGAACGCTGCCGTTGCTTTTGAAGGCGGCGCGGGAGCCGGATCATCTGCATGTGGTCGCAATGGCAGTGTTTATGCTGAGTATGATTTTGCTGTATCTGGCGAGCACCGTGTATCACACGTTTGATGTAAACGGGAAGGTGAACCGTCGACTGAAAAAGTTTGATCATATGATGATTTCAGTGCTGATTGCGGGAAGCTACACACCGATCTGCCTGATTGCACTGCATGGACGGACGGGAATTGCACTCTGTGCACTGGTGTGGGCGGCAGCGATTGGCGGGATTCTCGTCAAGGCATTCTGGATCAACTGTCCGAAGTGGTTTTCTTCGGTGCTGTATATCGCAATGGGCTGGCTGTGCGTTCTGGCGTTTCATCCGCTGTTTCTGGCCCTCTCGCGGCCGGCGTTTGGATGGCTGCTGGCCGGCGGAATTATTTATACAGTCGGCGGGGTGATTTACTCCTTAAAAATGCCGGTGTTTAATGCAAAACATAAAAAGTTCGGAACACATGAAATTTTTCATCTGTTTGTGATGGGTGGAAGCTTCTGTCATTTTATTGTGATGTACTATTTTGTGGCGGCGATGCCGGTATAAAATAACAGTGGCGGCTGTACCGGGAAAGAAAAATCCGGTACAGCCGCTGCTTTATGTTTACGTGTCATGGGGGTAAAATCTGTGATGCTGCAAAACCCCTGGAAAATGCTGTTATAACAACGTGAACAGTCACTTTAGTTCAGTTTAATATTTTTAAACAGCGATCCCAGTGTCGTTGTCACTTCCTCTGTCTCCGGGAGTTCGATGGTTTCTTCCTGAATTTCTTCGGCGGCAACATCGTCGAGTGCCTTCATGGAGAGACTGAGTTTGCCGTCTTTGATGGCAATGACTTTTACTTTGACTTTATCGCCGACTGCCAGGACTGCGGATGGATGTTTGATTCGTTTGGCGCAGATCTGGGAGATGTGGACGAGGCCGGAGAGGCCGTTTCCGAGGCTGATGAAGGCGCCGTATGGCTGCAGGCTCTCAACGGTTCCTTCGGTGACGAGGCCGACTTCTACGTTGGAGATTTTCTCTTTGCGCTCTTCGTCTGCTTTCTCGCGGAGAATTTCGCGGGCGGAGAGGATCAGGCGGTCTTTTTCTTTGTCGAGGTCAAAAACCTGTACCTGAATGTCTTTGTTTAAGTATTCATTCAGATCTTCCACGTAGTTCAGGGAGAGTTTGGAAGCCGGGATGAAGCCGCGGATTCCTTCGACGTAAGCGATAACACCGGCGTTTACGATTCCTTTGACTTTTACATCCAGTACGGTTTTCTCTTCTTTGTACTGTGCGAGTTTTTCCCATGCGAGGATATCGTTTGCCTCTGCGCGGGAGAGAAGAATGTTGCCGTGGCCGTCGTCTTTGCGGATCACGGTTGCGGTGATTTCGTCACCGACCTGAACAGCGTCTTTTAAGGAGAAGCCAGGCTCGTTGCTGAAGTCCTCGGCGCGGATGACGCCCTCTGCGTAGTATTTCAGATCGAGAATCACCTCTTTTTCATCTACGGAGATGACGGTTCCGGTGAGCATGTCGCCTTCCTCAATTTTTTTGAAGGAAGCTTCCAGCTCTGCGGAGAAGTCATCCATGGTTAATTTTTCTTCTGACATAATGAAACACCCCTTTTTCGTAAGAATAACAGGAAAACGAGAGGAAAATTGTGGATTTATGAAAAAATCGGGTTCAATTTTGCACGTTTTTCTATCTGCGTTTATCTTAACATAAAAGATTTTCTTTGACCAGATGAAAAAAGGATGGTAATATGTGTGTAGTCGTTACCAAAATTACTGAGACGCGCACTTGCTGCGCGGCTGCAGGAGAAAGTGATTCAGGTGGCCGCCCGGAACTTCGCGGAGCGAATTTGCATGTGCAGGGCGGCGGTTACTGGTCACGAAGTGAGCAGTAACTGTAGTCGTTACAAAAAAAGAAGTAAAACTACCGGGACGAACTTACTGTATACCACAAACATACAGAAGGGAGGAGTACTATTATGAAATCAAATTCAAGAGTTTATGTAATTGGACATAAAAATCCGGATACGGATTCGATCTGTTCGGCGATTGCCTATGCGGATATCAAAAACAGAACGGATAAAACAAAAACCTACGTGGCACGCCGTGCCGGTCAGATCAACGAGGAGACCGAGTATGTGCTGAAACGCTTTGGGGTGCGTGCGCCAGGCTACCTGCCGAATGCGGGAACGCAGGTAAAGGAAATTGAGATTCACGAGGTGCCGAGCGTACCGGGCACGATTTCCGTGAAGAAAGCGTATTCCATGATGAAAAACAACAACGTGGTCACACTGCCGATTACTTCGCCGGACAATGATCTGCAGGGCGTGATTACGGTCAGTGATATCGCAGAATCCTATATGGATTCTTATGACAGCCATGTCATGTCACTGGCAAGGACGCAATACCGCAGTATCGCGGATACGTTGGATGGTTCGGTTATTGTCGGAAATGAACATGGTTATTTTATCCGCGGAAAAGTCGTTGTCGGCGCATTCCATCCGGATACGATGGAGAACTACATCGAAAAAGATGACCTTGTCATTCTCGGAAACCGTGCGGAGGACCAGCTCTGTGCAATCGAGATGGATGCAAGCTGCATTATCGTCGGACTTGGCGCAAAGGTGACGAAAACGATTCAGAAATTTGCAGAGGAAAAATGCTGTGTGATCATCAGCAGTCCGCATGACACGTATACGATTGCGCGTCTGATTAACCAGAGTATTCCGGTCAAATATCTGATGCGCAGAAGCAATCTGATCACGTTCAACACCGAAGATTTCCTCGATGATATCAAAGAAGTTATGAAAAATCAGAGACACCGCGATTTCCCGATTCTGAACAAGAAAGGAAAATATGTGGGAACGATTTCCCGTCGGAACCTGATCGGAAATGCAGGAAAGAAACTGATTCTCGTCGATCACAATGAGGAATCACAGGCGGTCGATAACGTCAAAGAGGCGGAGATTCTCGAGATCATCGACCATCATCGTCTGGGATCACTTGAGACGATGGCGCCGGTTATGTTCCGCAATGAGCCGGTGGGCTGCACGGGAACGATTATGTATGAAATTTATAAGGAAAAAGAGCTGGAGATCGCGCCGAACATCGCAGGACTGCTCTGCGCAGCCATCATTTCCGATACGCTGATGTTCCGGTCGCCGACGTGTACGTTTCTTGACAAAGCGGCAGCAGAGGCACTGGCGGACATTGCAGGCATCAGCATTCCGGAGTTTGCATCCGAAATGTTCCGTGCAGGAAGCAACCTGAAAGATAAATCACCGGAAGAAATTTTCTACCAGGATTTCAAAAAATTCATCATGGGCGATGTTACGTTTGGTGTCGGCCAGATTACATCCCTCGATGCGGGCGAGCTGGAATCCATCAAGGAACAGCTTCTGCCGCAGATGGAAAGCGAGTGCGGAAAACACGGCATCGAGATGGTATTCTTTATGCTGACCAATATTATAGAAGAATCTACAGAGCTTCTGTATTATGGAAGCGGGGCAAAGGAAGTCATTGAAAAAGCTTTTGAAGATCTTCCGGTCAACGAGGTCAGCTGCGAGCTGAAGGGTGTTGTGTCGAGAAAGAAACAGCTGATTCCGGCATTTATGATGGCGCTGCAGAATCAGTAAAAACAGAAAAAATAAAAAAGCGTGGTTCCGGGCCTGAAAACAGATCCGGGGCACGCTTTTTTCGGTCATAAAAGGGTGAAAAAGAGGAAAGGAAAGAAATAAGAATGGGAAAACAGACATGGAAAGCGGGAAATATGCTGTATCCGCTGCCGGCGGTCATGGTGTCGGTGCGCGGAAAGAACGGGGAGGACAACATCATCACCGTTGCCTGGGCCGGCACGGTGTGTACGAATCCTCCGATGGTATCGATCTCGGTGCGGCCGGAACGCTACAGCTATCAGATGATCAAAGAGAGCGGTGCGTTCGTCATCAACCTGACGACGGAGGACCTCTGCTATGCGACCGACTACTGCGGCGTGCGCTCGGGAAGAGATGTGGATAAGTTCAAAGAGATGAAACTGACGAAAGTCGAGGCGGAGGAGATTTCCGCACCGATGATCGGGGAGTCGCCGGTTAATATCGAGTGTAAAGTGGAGCAGGTGCTCGAACTGGGCTCGCATCACATGTTTCTTGCAAAAGTTGTGGCTGTCCATGCGGATGAGGCATACATGGATGAGCGCGGCCGCTTCGATCTGAACCGCGCGAAACCGATTGTGTATTCCCACGGAGAGTACTTTGGAATCGGGAAAAAGCAGGGAACCTTTGGCTGGAGCGTGAAGAAAAAATCGAAAACACCTAATATAAAAACAAAAAACCGCAGCTAATCTTTATTTTCTAAAGAATCAGCACGCGAAATTTTATAGTACTTTCGGTAAAAATATACAAAATCGACAAAAATACTGGGTAAATATTAGAAAACGCTACAAAATCATGATTTATTAGGAATTTTTTGCGTGAAATATTGCAAAAACCGGATATTTTATGCTATAATATCAACCAATCGTTGACCTTATAAAATTAAGTGATCCGGAGGACGGGAGAATCCACCGGAGACGCGAGAGAGTGCGGAAATGATTTTCTCCACGCTTTAAGGCTGATGAGAACCGCAGATGGATCTTTTAAAGAAATCTTTCTGCACTACATTAAGGGAGAAATTTCAAGGAGGAAACTAACATGTCATACGTAGATGAGGTTATTGAGTCCGTAGTTGCAAAAAACCCAGCTGAGCCGGAATTCCATCAGGCAGTCAAAGAGGTTCTGGAATCTCTTCGCCCTGTTATTGAAGCAAACGAGGAAAAATACAGAAAAGTTGCTCTTCTGGAGAGAATGGTAGAGCCAGAGCGTCAGATCAAATTCCGTGTGCCGTGGGTAGACGATAAAGGACAGGCTCATGTAAACACCGGATATCGTGTACAGTTTAACAGTGCAATCGGACCTTACAAAGGAGGAATCCGTCTGCATCCTTCTGTAAATATTGGTATTATCAAATTCCTGGGATTCGAGCAGGTATTCAAAAACTCACTGACCAGCCTTCCGATCGGCGGAGGTAAAGGTGGTTCTGACTTCGATCCGAAAGGAAAATCTGACAGAGAGATCATGGCATTCTGCCAGAGCTTTATGACAGAGCTTTGCAAATATATCGGCGCAGACACCGACGTACCGGCTGGTGACATCGGAACAGGCGCAAGAGAGATCGGCTTCATGTTCGGACAGTACAAGAGAATCCGCGGCGTATACGAAGGCGTTCTGACTGGTAAAGGTTTAAGCTACGGCGGATCTTTAGCAAGAACAGAGGCTACCGGATACGGACTGCTGTACCTGACCCAGGAGCTGCTGAAACTGAACGGCATCGACATCGCAGGCAAGACCGCTTGTGTATCCGGTTCCGGAAACGTTGCAATCTATGCGATCGAGAAAGCTACTCAGCTTGGTGTGAAAGTTCTCACCTGCTCTGACTCCAACGGATGGGTTTACGATCCAGACGGAATCGATGTAGCTGCATTAAAAGAGATCAAAGAAGTAAACCGTGCCCGTCTGACCGAGTACAAGAAATATCGTCCAAACTCTGAGTACCACGAAGGACGCGGCGTATGGGTTGTAAAAGCAGACCTTGCTCTTCCTTGCGCAACTCAGAACGAGCTGCTGCTTGAGGATGCAAAAGCACTTGTTGAGAACGGATGCACTGCAGTATGCGAGGGCGCTAACATGCCTACTACTCTGGAAGCAACCAAATATCTGCAGGAGCACGGCGTAATCTTCGCACCTGGAAAAGCTGCAAATGCAGGTGGTGTTGCAACATCCGCACTCGAGATGTCCCAGAACTCCGAGCGTCTGTCCTGGACCTTCGATGAAGTTGATGCAAAACTGAAAAATATCATGATCAACATCACACACAACATGGTTGATGCTGCAAAACGTTACGGCCATGAGGGCGACTATGTTATGGGCGCTAACATCGCAGGCTTTGAGAAAGTAGCTGACGCTATGATGGCTCAGGGAATCTGCTAATCTGATTTTGAGAAATCCAAAGGGATCTCCGGTTAAGACCGAGGGTCCCTTTTTGCATAAAAGATAGAAGAAACACAGAAAAATAACGAAAATTACAGTGTACAAAAAACATTACATTTTGCAACGAGACTAGACAGAAGAAATAGACTTTCACGCGGTACCGTGTGAATAAAACGACAGAATATGCGAGTAAGTTGTATTATTATGCATGAATGCAATATACAGGTAAGATAAAAACGTAAGAAAAACGTAAGAAAAAAGATGTTTTATGTTCAGAAATAGAGCGTATAGTAAACAAAAATAATGCAAAAATAATGAAAAGCAGAAGTTGACAAGAGCTTGCGCGAGAAATATAATTATTTATGTATTGATAAAGAACTTGTTTGCATTAATATGTAATGAATTTGCATACAGGGAAGAGGAAGAGAAGATGACATTAAAAGATTGCTACATGCAGATGGGAGCAGATTACGAGGAAACCGTTCAGCGGCTTCGCAGTGAATCTCTGATTCAGCGGATCATTTTAAAATTTCCTCAGGATCCGAGCTATCAGGAGCTTTGCCAGGCACTGGCGGACGGAAATATTGAGGTTGCATTCCGTGCAGCTCATACATTAAAAGGCGTGTGCCAGAATCTTGGTTTTAAAAATCTGTACGAGCCAAGCGCCGAGCTGACCGAGCGGTTAAGACCGCTGCAGGAGACCGAGACGGATGATCTGATGCAGAAGGTGACGGAAGAATATAACCGCACCGTAAAAGCGATTGAGGATTTCCAAAACGCTTAAATTGAAGGAAGAAAACAAGGAGACATTGATCTGTGAGATGAGGAACACAGACCGGTGTCTCCTTTTTTATGGAATTCTGTACAAGATGCGGGTTGACGGGAAAAAAGAAACATGATAATCTTTTTACATAAAAGCACAGCTTATGAAGAAGAATTGCTTAAAAAGAAAAACTTATAAGTATCTATAAGAAGAAACAAGGACGCTTTGCCGGAAAAATTCCGGCTGTGCAGGGCATATTCCATACCGAAAGGCAAGGCAGCCCAAATCTACAAAAGCAGGAGAAAAGCAATGAAAAAAGAAAAAAGTTCAGCTATGGGAACCCCGTACACCTTTGAAGGACGGATTCCGCTGAAGCAGGCGATTCCGCTTGGATTGCAGCACGTAATGGCGATGTTCATAGGAAACCTTACCCCGCTTCTGATCATCATGGGAGCGTGCGGTCTGACGGCGGATGCGGGCTACGGTGCACTTCGTACGGCTCTTTTGCAGAATGCAATGACAGTAGCCGGTATTGTAACACTGGTACAGATGTTTTCGATTGGACCGATCGGCGGTAAAGTACCGATTGTTATGGGTACATCTTCTGGATTCCTCGGCGTATTCAAGAGCGTGACAGCCGTGCTGGGACAGGGCGCGCTGACGTACGGCGCTATCCTTGGTGCGACAATTGTCGGCGGTCTGTTTGAGGGCGTGCTTGGCGTCTGTTTAAAGCCGCTTCGTAAATTTTTCCCGTCGGTTGTTACCGGCTGCGTCGTTATGGCGATCGGTCTTTCGCTGATTCCGGTTGGAATCAATTATCTCTGCGGCGGTTCCGGAACGAACGATTACGGTTCCATACAGAACCTGTTCCTTGGCATGGTCGTTCTGATTGTAACGCTGGCACTGAAGCACTTTACAAATCCGAAGGGAATCTTAAGCACGGCTTCAATTCTGATCGGTATTTTAGTCGGCTACGTGGTAGCTATTATTATGACCATGGTTCTGCCGCATACCGGAACGGCGGTTCTTGAGGATGGAAGCACTGTTTCCTATACATATTCCTGGGTTGTCAATTTCCAGCAGGTAAAAGATGCGTCCTGGTTCGCACTCCCTGGTATTGCAGGCTTTGGAAAACTGGCTGAGGTAAAACCAGTCTTCCGTGTGGAGGCAATTCTCCCGGTAGCGATCATGTTCATCGTAACAACCGTTGAGACGGTCGGCGATATCTGCGCCTGCGTAGAGAGCGGTATGGACCGCGAGGCAACCGATTCTGAGCTTTCCGGCGGTATCATCTGCGACGGTCTCGGATCCAGCTTTGCAGCAGCACTCGGCGTTCTCCCGAATACTTCTTTTGCACAGAACGTCGGCATTATTTCGATGACAAAAATCGTAAACCGTATGGCACTTTCCTGCGGAGCCATTTTCCTGATCCTCTGCGGACTCTGCCCGAAGATTGCAGCATTTGTATCCATTATGCCGCAGTCCGTACTCGGCGGTGCAGCCGTTATGATGTTTGCGTCAATTCTGGTTTCCGGTATCCAGCTCATCACAAAAGAGCCGATTACGAGCCGTGAGATCACGATCGTTTCTGTTGCACTGGGTCTTGGCTACGGCCTTGGTTCCACAGCGGGAGCAACTTCTGAGCTTCCTTATTATATCCAGCTGATTTTCGGCGGCTCCGGTATTGTTCCGGCAGCTGTTGCGGCGATTGTACTGAATATTATTATTCCAAAAGAGAAGAAAAAAGCAGAATAAAGAACAAAAAAAGAAAAAGAACCTCTTATGTTTCCGGAAAGAAGTATTCCCGGGGAGAGATAAGAGGTTCTTTTTTATTGTGCTGCCCGGCATTCGGAGGGAACTGCCGGTAGAAGGCTCTGCAGGTAAAATGTCTGAAAATACGAGGAATATACAAAATGACGGAAAAAGCACAAAAAATCCGTCAATAGGTAAAAGAATAACGAAAAAGAAAAAGTCAAGATTGACTATAAATTTTAAAATAGTGTACAAAATCGACAATATGAATTAAAAAAACGAAATAAATTGTGAAAAATACATAAAAAATGCTTGTCAAAACGGGTGGAGAAGAGGTATAATCATTGCATAAAAAGTGTGACGAAAATGTGAAAGTTTTAGGCAAAACGTATGATCAAAAACAATGGATTCTTCGTAAGCCTGGACAAAAGCAACAACGGAGCACGCAAAAAGAACGTAAATCACAAGGAGGACACCAAATGAAAAAGAAAGTAATTTCTGCATTACTGGCAAGCACCATGATCGTAAGCCTGGTAGCATGTGGCAGCACTGGTTCTGGCTGGTTCTGTTCCGGTATTCAACGTACTCCTGATGATGAACTTCTTCCGCGGCATCCCGGGAGACCTCGAGGAGGCAGCCCGTGTAGACGGCGCCGGCCCGTGGCGTATCCTGTGGCAGATTGTAGTTCCGTGTTCCAAACCGGTTATCGCAACCATCGTCCTGTTTACATCCGTTGGTTACTGGAACGAGTATTTCCAGGGCCTGGTATTAATGAACAAAGAGACGAACTATCCGTTACAGACCTACATCCGTCAGATCTCCGTTCAGATCCCGGTAGGCGTAACCCTGACTGCAGAGCAGTATCAGCAGTTAGCACAGAACTCCAACAAATCACTGGAGGCAGCAAAGGTATTTATCGCCCTTGTTCCTATGCTGAT
This sequence comes from Blautia sp. TM10-2, assembly GCF_003480845.1. Lineage (NCBI taxonomy): Bacteria > Bacillati > Bacillota > Clostridia > Lachnospirales > Lachnospiraceae > Blautia > Blautia sp. TM10-2. The sequence goes on from NZ_QUJZ01000014.1 coordinate 15,483, forward strand.
TGTATATCCGTTCCTGCAGAAATACTTCGTAACCGGTATTACACTGGGAGCAGTAAAAGAATAAGAGAAAACGCAGAAAAAGCGGCTTCTGAATCGAAACAGGAAGCCGCTTTTTTGCGCTTTTTTTCTTGCGTCCGGGGAGAAAACAGCGTAAGATAAAAAGGTATTGAGGTGAAAAACAAAATGTTTCTGGAGGGGATTTTATCATGAAAATACTTACATTCGGAGAACTGATGCTGCGTTTAAAAACACCGGAGCATCTGAAAATACTGCAGGCAGATACCTTTGAAGCCAGTTACGGCGGCGCGGAGGCGAACGTCGCGGTTTCTCTGGCAACACTCGGGAACGATGTTTCCTACGTGACAAAAGTGCCGGAGCACCAGGTCGGACAGGCGGCCATCAATGAAATCCGCCGGTTCGGTGTGGATACGACCCGTGTTCTGCGGGGCGGCGGCCGCGTCGGTATTTACTATTTTGAAAAGGGAACCAACATCCGACCGACGAGCGTGGTTTATGACCGCGCCTACAGCGCGATCGCGATGGCAGAAGCGGAGGAGTTTGACTGGGAAAAACTGCTCGAGGGCGTGGATCTCTTTTATTTCTCCGGTATCACGCCGGCCATCAGCTGCGAGATCGAAAAGACGCTGGAGATCGCTCTTATGCTCTGCAAAGAGAAAAAAATTCAGGTGGTATGTGATCTCAACTACCGCGGAAAAATGTGGTCAGCAAAGGACGCACAGCGCGTCATGCGCCGTCTGATGTCTTACGTGGATGTCTGCATTGCAAATGATGAGGACTTTGAATCATCGCTTGGCATTCCGGCGTATGATGGAGATATGTCGCGCGGCATTGAACAGATCGAGTCTTACAAAGAGGGCATGCTGGAAATTCAGAAACAGTTCCCGAACTGTAAAGCAGTTGCGAGCGTGCTGCGCAATCTCTACACCGTGGAGGACGGCGACTGGATGGGAATTTACCTGAAAGACGGAAAATTCTATGAGAGCCCGGTTCACAAAGTACACAGCTTTGAGGCAGTCGGAGCCGGTGATGCGTTTGGTGCAGGACTGATTCACGCGATGGCGCATGATTTTGCGCCGCAGAGAATCATCGATTTTGCGATTTCTGCAAGCGTCTTAAAGCTGATGATTCAGCACGATGCCAACGTGGTCAGCGAAAAAGAGATTGAGCAGATTATGAAGCAGGGCGGAACAAATCTGCAGAGATAGAGGAAACAAAAAGATTCCGAGAGTACATACAGGACAGCAGGAGGAATAAAACTTGAAGAAACGGAATATTATATTAATAGGAATGCCGGGAGCCGGCAAAAGCAGCGTTGGCGTTATCCTTGCAAAGGCTTTGGGGTATGAGTTTATTGATACGGATCTTGTGATTCAGCATCGGGAGAAACGTCTTCTGCGCGAGATTATTGCAGATGAGGGAAATGAAGGCTTTCTTGCGATTGAGAATGAGGTCAATGCGACTCTGGAAGCCGATGAAAGCGTCATTGCACCGGGCGGCAGTGCCATTTACGGAAAAGAGGCGATGGAGCATTTTAAAGAAATTGGAACCATCGTTTACCTGAAGCTGTCGTATGAGGATCTGGCGAAACGTCTCGGAAACCTGAAGGGACGCGGCGTCGTGCTGAAAGAGGGCCAGACGCTGAAGGATCTCTACGATGAGAGAAGTAAATTATATGAGCAGTATGCCGAGATTACAGTTGACGAGAGCGGAAGGGATATCCAGGGTACGATCCTGGCGCTCCGCGAGCAGATCGGCATGTAAAACAGAATTGGTGGAATATTCAGGGAAATTTTGAAAACATACGATTATATCATAATAAGGGAAATGTTCTGATAGTTAGAAATTACATATAATGTTTCTCTGAATATTCCTGACCGGAAACGATGGAAAAAGACGGAAATAGCACAGAATGTATTAAAATTGATTTACAAAGTATTAGATTTGAGTTAAGATAAGGGGAGACTGAAAAATAACTGCGGGGAGCAGTGCGTTTCAGCGTATCTGGAGTGTGTAAAAAAACAGGAAAAAGACTTTGATTCGTTAGATATTGGATAAAACACACTCGTTAAGTATGAGAAAGAAAATTTGAGGTGAATATATGGAACAGTATGTCATCAGAGGTGGAAATCCTCTTGTGGGCGAAGTGGAAATCGGGGGAGCAAAAAACGCGGCGCTTGCAATTCTTACGGCAGCAACGATGACCGATGAGACGGTCCTGATCGAAAACCTGCCGGATGTCAGTGATATTAATGTACTTCTGGAAGCAATCGCAGAGATCGGAGCCACCGTGGACCGCATCGACCGCCATACCGTGCGGATCAATGCAGCAACCATCGGAGATCTGAGCGTTGATTATGAATATATCAAAAAAATCCGTGCGTCTTATTATCTTTTAGGCGCGTTGCTTGGAAAATACAAAAGAGCGGAAGTTCCGCTTCCGGGCGGATGTAACATTGGAAGCCGTCCGATCGACCAGCATTTAAAGGGATTCCGCGCACTCGGTGCTGAGGTAAGCATCCGTCATGGCGCAATCGTGGCAAGTGCGGCAGATCTGCATGGAAGCCACATTTTCCTGGATATGGTTTCCGTTGGAGCCACCATCAACATCATGATGGCAGCTTCGATGGCAAGAGGAAATACAACGATTGAGAATGCAGCGAAAGAGCCGCACGTTGTCGATGTGGCGAACTTCCTGAACAGCATGGGAGCAAACATCAAAGGAGCAGGAACCGATGTGATCCGGATCAAGGGTGTCGATACCCTGCACGGAACCAGCTATGCGGTCGTACCGGATATGATCGAGGCAGGTACGTATATGTTTGCAGCAGCAGCCACAAAGGGCGATGTGCTGATTAAAAACGTGATTCCAAAGCATCTGGAAGCAACAACCGCAAAGCTCGAGGAGATTGGCTGCGACGTAGAAGAGTTTGACGATTCCATCCGTGTGAGCGCAAGCAAACGTCTGGGCAGAACACACGTAAAGACACAGCCGTATCCGGGTTACCCGACCGATATGCAGCCGCAGATTGCGGTTACACTGGCACTGGCAAACGGTACGAGTATTGTAACAGAGAGTATTTTTGAAAATCGTTTTAAATATGCGGATGAGCTGGCACGTATGGGCGCCTGTATTAAAGTAGAAGGCAACACGGCGATCATTGACGGCGTAGAAAAATTTACCGGAGCAGAGGTTTCCGCACCGGATCTTCGCGCAGGTGCAGCACTTGTGATCGCAGGACTTGCAGCAGAGGGTGTTACCGTGGTGGATGATATTGTATACATTCTGCGCGGATACGAGGACTTCGACGGAAAGCTCCGTGGACTCGGCGCTGAAATTGAGCGTGTGAATAATGCAAAGGACATCCAGAAATTCCGGTTAAGAGCGTAAAAACAGTATAAAACAAATGTTGACAAAAAGGACGGTGCAATAAAAGGTACCGTTCTTTTATTTTACCTTATTGCGAAGAAATTGGCTTAAATTTTACTACTATTATTTTCAAAGCTGAGGCGGTCAGTATTGGTAAAAAAAGATATTTAAAAATATACAAATTTATGATATGTTGAATACGAAAACGTTACCGATTATACATTTTGACTAAAAATAATAAAAACCAGAGAGGGACAATATATGTCTAATAAAGCAGAAACACAATATAATCCACAATGTGGGGAGCGAAGAACAATTTTTTCAGATGAGTATGATTTTCTCACAAAAATTGAATCAGTGTGTGCCAAAGAAGATGGAATACATTTTTTGGTACGTACATGGAAAGACCGTATAGCCACAGTTCGTATTACATTTTTGACACCATCGGTATTCAGATTTGTGATGGTGCCGGAGATGACTGCAAAAAGCCACAGACAGACGGTAGTCGAAGATGTACCTGAATCGGAGTTTGAAACAAAAAATGCAGAATTTACAGAAAATGAAGATCTGTATATATATGAAACAAATCAGTTAAGTCTTCATTTTTCAAAAAACTACTGGGAAATGTCCATCTATCAGAATGGAAAATTATTGACGAAAGAACAGGCTTTTGACACTAATGTCGATAACCGGTGGAAACAGCTTCCAACAGGATTTAGAGTAGATGCATCTGGAAAAAGTATAGCCTCATTTGAGCAGTTTGTATTATTCTCCGATGAGCAATTTTGGGGATTTGGAGAGAAGTTTACACATTTTAATAAACGTGGACAAAGAATAGAGTGTTGGCAAAAAGATGCATTGTCTACTAATACGGAGGATTCATATAAAAGTCATCCGTATTTTACAAGCAGCCGGGGATATTCCGTATTGTTAAATACATTTACGCGTTCATCATTTGATATGGGTGCTTCATCATGGATCAGTTATCAGATGGGCAGTGACGATCCTATTCTGGATTATATTTTCCTGGCAGAAGAAAGCAAAGACTATAAGAAGCTATTGCAGCAGTATTTGCAGATTACAGGGCAGATACCTATGATTCCACAGTGGGCTTTTGGTTTCTGGATGTCAAAATGCTCTTATATGAGCCGTAAAGAAGTCGAGGATGTTGTTGCTGATGCTGAAAAATTTGGAATAGGTATCGATGTAATTCATATCGATGGCTGGCAGAGGCAGGATATGTCTGGTGTATGGGAATGGGATACAGAACGTTTCCCTGAACCGGAAGAAATGATTAAAGAATTAAATAAAAAGAACATACATTTAAGCCTTTGGAATTATCCGTACTTGCAGGAAGATTCGCCGGCATTTAAGGAACTGGCAGAACGTGGATTTTTTATAAAAAATAAAGAAGGGCATCCTGCAATGTTTAAAGCGACTGCAGATTCAGAGTTTTTGTGTGCCTGCTTTGATTTCACAAATCCGGAATTTCTGGCATGGTATGAGGAACGTGTGAAAAAAATCGTCAGAATGGGTGTATCAGTGATAAAAACAGATTTCTCTGAAGCAGTACCTGAAGATGTTGTATTTTACAATGGCATGAGCGGGCGAGAAGGACATAATCTTCTGACGTATCTGTATGCAAAAAATATTTACACATGGATGAAAGAAATTTGCGACGAACGTGGGGAATTGCCAATGCTTTGGGGACGCAGTGGGTATGTGGGTTCTCATACGATTCCGGCAGCATGGGCAGGAGATTCTTCCAGTGATAAAGCAAGTCACAGTGCAATTCTTCAGGCCGGACTTGGGATGGCTATGTCTGGTGTATCTTTCTGGGGTTATGATCTTGGCGGATTTTATAACACAGGTTATATCGGAAATGAGGAGCGTCCGAATATAGAAGATTACCTTTCCTCTGTGCAGATGGGATTGTGGATGCCATTATCCAGAGCGCACGGTAAAACACCGCGGGAACCATGGCAGTATGGAGATATGGCATTAAAAGAAGTAAAAAAATGGATTAACTTCAGACATCGACTTGTGCCATATCTTTATCACACAGCCTGCCAGAGTCATCAGTCTGGTATTCCAATGATTCGTCCGCTTGTGATGGAATATCCGAAAGATCCAATCGCAAAGACACAGAATCTGTCTTATATGCTTGGTGATGCATTGCTTATTTCACCCGGATTTGACAGAGATGAATATGAACTGTATCTTCCGGAAGGCCGGTGGCAGGATATTGAAAGTAAAGAAGTATATGAGGGAATGACATTTGTTCATATAGAAAACAAAGCTTTTGCTGATGGTGGTACATCTCTTCGGGTTTTCCAGAAAGAAGGAACAAGTATACCATTGTTTGCTCAAAAAGAAGTATTGCATGTGCCTGCACAACTATGGAAACAGGAAGATCTTGAATTTATGACATTTCAAAAAAAAAGATGTTGATTAGCTATTGTGCACAAAATAGATGCATAAGAATGTGAAAAATGGATAAAAAGAAAAAAGCTGAAATCATAAGAACTGACTTGACAAAAGAGATTTATCTGTGCTATATTCAACTACAGTTGTAGTGTGTAACTCGATTTTTGGAGGCATTAACTATACATAACAGGAATTGTTTATGTGGGTTAGTGTCTCTTTTTTGTGCTCTGTTTTAGAAAAAAGAGTACAGACCGGCTAAAAAGATGCAAAACCGCAGAAACTCTTCTTGTAAAAAGTATAAACTACACAAGGAGTAAAAAAATGAAGGACAAAATTTTTAGTGTTCTGCAGCGAGTGGGAAGAAGCTTTATGCTCCCGATCGCAATCCTTCCGGTAGCCGGACTTTTACTGGGAATCGGAAGCTCATTTACCAATGCAACCACGATTGAAACGTACGGTCTGACAAGCTTGCTCGGCAACGGCACAATTCTTCATGCACTGCTGGTGATCATGAACAAAGTAGGAAGTGCGGTGTTTGATAACCTGCCTCTGATTTTTGCGGTAGGTGTTGCAATTGGTATGGCAAAGAAGGAAAAAGAGGTTTCTGCCCTGTCAGCCGTTATTGCATATTTCGTTATGAATACAGCGATTAACGCAATGCTGACTATTACGGGTCAGATTCTGGAAAACGGAGAAATTGCAGAATCCGTTCTGGAAGGAACCATCACTTCTGTCTGCGGTATTCAGTCACTGCAGATGGGTGTGTTTGGCGGTATTATTGTCGGTCTTGGAGTTGCTGCACTTCATAATCGTTTTTACCGGATCCAGCTTCCGAATGCACTTTCTTTCTTTGGAGGTACTCGTTTTGTACCGATTATTTCTACGATCGTCTATATGTTTGTGGGAATTTTAATGTATTTTGTATGGCCGGTTGTACAGAACGGTATTTATGCGCTGGGTGGCCTGGTAACCGGCTCCGGTTATGTCGGAACGCTGATTTTCGGTCTGATTAAACGGGCACTGATTCCATTTGGTCTGCATCACGTATTCTATATGCCTTTCTGGCAGACAGCAGTCGGAGGTACCATGGAAGTGGCAGGACAGATGGTGCAGGGCGGACAGAATATTTTCTTCGCACAGCTTGCGGATTCTGCGAATGTTGCACATTTCAGTGCAGACGCAACGAGATATTTCTCCGGAGAATTTATTTTTATGATTTTCGGACTTCCGGGAGCAGCACTTGCCATGTACCATTGTGCGAAACCGGAGAAGAAAAAAGCGGCAGGCGGTCTGCTTCTTTCCGCAGCACTTGCGTGTATGGCAACCGGTATCACAGAACCGCTGGAATTCTCGTTCCTGTTTGTTGCGCCGGCGTTGTTTGTCGTGCAGGTTATTCTTGCGGGAACAGCTTATATGATCGCACACATCCTGAATATCGCAGTGGGTCTTACCTTTTCCGGCGGACTTCTGGACTTCTTCCTGTTCGGTATTTTGCAGGGAAATGAAAAGACAAGCTGGATGAGGGTGATTCCGGTCGGCATTCTTTATTTCTTCCTGTATTATTTTATCTTCAAATTCATGATTAAAAAGTTTGATTTTAAGACACCGGGCCGTGAGGATGATGATGTAGAAACCAAGCTTTATACGAAAGCAGATGTAAATGCCAGAAAAGAAGCGCAGAACGATGGGGTGGCATCGGAAGATGCCATGAGTGAAGCGATCACAAAAGGTCTTGGCGGAAAGAAAAATATTTCGGATGTGGACTGCTGTGCGACAAGACTGCGCTGTACTGTTCATGATGCAGCGAGAGTCAGCGATGGTATTTTAAAGGCGACAGGGGCATCTGGCGTTGTGCATAAAGGAAATGGTGTACAGGTTATTTACGGACCCAATGTAACTGTGATAAAATCAAATTTAGAGGATTATCTGGAAAAAGCTCCGAATACGTATGCGGAAGCAGAAAATACACCAACCCCAAAAGAGGCGGAACCGACGCAGGAAACAAAAGAACAGAAGGTTGTGGATACGATTACTGTCTGCAGCCCGATAAGCGGACTGGCAGCCGACCTTTCTACTGCGCCGGATGAAGCGTTTGCAGAAAAGATGATGGGAGACGGCGCTGTTGTGACACCGGAAGATCCTTATGTGCGTGCTCCGGAGGACGGAGAAGTCGCGTTTGTTTTTGACACAAAACATGCGATTGGATTTGTAACCGATTCCGGGGTCAGCCTTCTGATTCATGTCGGAATTGATACAGTAAAACTGAACGGAGAGGGATTTGAGGCACTGGTAGAAAGCGGTCAGACCGTGAAAAAAGGTGATCCGATGCTGAAACTGGATCTGGAATATCTGAAAACACATGCGCCGTCGGTTACGTCACCGGTTCTTTGCACAGAGCTGGAGGAGAACCAGAGAATCCGTCTTTTGGCAGACGGACCGGTAAAAGCAGGAGATCCTTTATTTGCGATTGAGATTCTCGCGTAAGCTGTGCCTTAAAAACGGGTGAGAAGAATGTACAGGATAGCAAAAACACTGAACCACAATTCATTTATTGGTGTGGAAGAAGAAAATAACCGGGAATATCTGGTCATGGGGAAAGGAATTGCATTTGGGAAAAAAACGGGACAGCGTGTACAGCCGGGAGACGATGCCCGCATTTATTCCCTGACAGAGATGACGGAGCGAGGAAATGCCAGAACCATTGTACAGGACGTTTCTCCGCTCAGCCTGGAGCTGGCGAGTGCCGTGCTTGACGAGGCAGAAAAGGAATTTGGAAAAATTGACCGTTCCATCGTCTTTCCAATGGCAGATCATCTGGATTTTGCTGTCCGGCGGATTCAGAACGGTGAGCAGATCAGCAATCCGCTCACCGACGATATCCGTGTGATGTTTTACAAAGAGTATAAAGTTGCTTCCTGTATCAGGGAGCTTTTAAAAGAACGGCTTCAGATCGAAATTGATGAACATGAAATCGGCTATCTTGCACTTCATGTTCATTCGGCAATTGTGGAGGAAAATGTTTCACAGGCCATGGAAGTAGCAAGAGCAGTCCGGGAGAGCATTTCTTTGGTGGAGCATATCACCGGGCATACCATCGATGTGATGTCGTTGTCGTATAACCGTATGATGAACCATATCCGCTATATGGTTGCAAGAGCGGTCAGTGGGGAAAAACTGAAAGTAAATATGAATGACTACATGTCCGTAAAGTTTCCGGAAGCCTTTCAGGCGGCGAAACGAATCTGTGAGGAGATGGAAAAGAGGCTGAAACTTCCGATGGAGGAGATCGAAATTGGATATCTCGCTATGCACATAGAACGGATTATGGACAGAGAAGAAGGAGAATAAAAGCATGAAAACATTTGAATATACCATTAAAGATGAACTGGGAATCCACGCAAGACCGGCAGGAATGCTGGTAAAGGAGGCAAAAAATTTTGCATCGGAATGCACCATCACAAAAGATGGAAAAACGAAAAAACTGACTCAGCTGATGATGCTGATGTCACTTGGTGTAAAGCAGGGAGATACCGTAACCGTTGCAGCAAACGGAGAGGACGAAGATGCAGCGATTGAGACGCTGAAAGCGTTTTTCGAAGCAAATCTGTAAAAAGTACGCTCGGAGGATAAAAAATGCAGTATTTTCAGGGGAAATCCGTATATAAAGGAATTGTTATGGGACCGGTTGCGGTTCTGAAGAAAAATGATTACCAGGTTAAAAGAGCCCGGATTGAAGATCCGGAAGCAGAAGTAAAACGTGTGAAAGAAGCCGTGGAGGTTTCGAAAAAACAGCTTGGCAGACTGTATGACAAGGCAGTCCGGGAAGTTGGAGAGGCAAGTGCGGCGATCTTTGAAGTCCATCAGATGATGCTGGAGGATGAGGACTATCTGGAATCAATGGAGAATATGATCCGGACAGAACTGGTAAATGCAGAATATGCAGCGGCAGCAACCGGCGATAATTTTGCAGAGATGTTTGCAGCTATGGATGATGAATATATGAAGGCTCGTTCCGCAGATGTAAAAGATATTTCCGAACGTCTGGTCCGCAATTTAAGCGGCGAGGGAGATAACGACCTGAGTTCTATGGAACCATCTGTTATAGTGGCAGACGATTTAAGTCCGAGTGAAACTGTACAGATGGACAAAGAAAAAATACTTGCGTTTGTGACTGTGCATGGATCTACCAATTCTCATACTGCGATTCTTGCGCGAATGATGAATATTCCGGCATTAATCGGCGTCCCGATGGATTTAAACGGTCTGAAAACAGGCATGACGGCCGTTGTAGACGGTTTTTCAGGTCAGGTTATCTTTGAGCCGGAGGAGGATGTGCGGAAGGAAACCGAAAAAAGAATGCAGGAAGAAGCAGAAAAACAGAAGCTTCTTGAGGAGTTAAAAGGAAAAGAAAATATTACGCCGGATGGCCGTAAGATCAACATCTATGCAAATATCGGCAGTGTTGGTGACCTTGGCTATGTGATGGAAAATGATGCCGGTGGAATTGGACTTTTCCGAAGCGAATTCCTCTATCTTGGAAGAAATGATTTCCCAACGGAGGAAGAACAGTTTCAGGCATATAAACAGGCCGTGCAGACCATGGCAGGCAAAAAAGTGATTATCCGTACGCTGGATATCGGGGCAGATAAGCAGGTAGAATACTTTAATCTTGGAAAAGAAGAAAATCCGGCGCTTGGGTACCGTGCAATCCGGATTTGTCTGAAACAGCCGGAAATTTTTAAAGCGCAGCTTCGCGCATTGTTCCGCGCAGCCGTTTACGGAAACCTTTCTGTCATGTATCCGATGATCACATCAACAGAAGAGGTAGAAAAAATCTACGCAATTGTTGCAGAGGTAGAGGAAGAGCTGAAAGCACAGGAAGTGCAGTATAAAATTCCGGAGCAGGGCATTATGATCGAGACACCGGCAGCCGTGATGATCAGCGACCGTCTGGCGGAAATGGTGGATTTCTTCAGCATCGGAACGAATGACCTGACGCAGTATACCCTGGCGATTGATCGTCAGAATGAGCAGCTGGATGATTTCTACAATCCACACCATGAAGCTGTTCTTCGGATGATTCGCATGGTGGTGGAAAATGCACACAAATGCGGAAAATGGGCAGGAATCTGCGGGGAGCTCGGTGCAGATCTGACATTGACGGAGCAGTTTGTACGAATGGGTGTGGATGAGCTTTCTGTTGCTCCGTCCATGATTCTGAAGCTGCGGAAGATTGTCCGTGAGATGAAAGCAGAAGAGTAGAAGAAAAGATACAGCAGATAAGAAAACTCTCTGTTTTGGAGAGTTTTCTTATCTGTTCACAAATAACAGAAGATACAGCCGAAAAATCAGAAAAAAAGAAAGGATGTTTGGGACAACAGTAAGAAAATGTCTCAAATCCTTTTATTTCCTCTTGACGAATGGCGTATTTTGCGATAGTGTATCAGAGTAACAAAAAACAAAATCAAAAATTGAGTTGCTTTTCTCTTATTCAGAGTGGTGGAGATACATAGGATCTGTGAAACCACGGCAACCCCCGGCAGATTGGTCTGCATGGGAAGGTGCCAGCCTGAGCGAAATTTTCGAACAATAAGGGGATTTGAACATTACTATTCAGGTCCGCTAAAAATTGCGGATCTTTTTTTACGAAAAAATGTTCAGGGAAAGCCAAAGCCCACGAACGAAAAGCAAAAGAGAAGAGAAGAAAAAAAAGGAGAAAAAGAATGGAAAAAAGACTGTTTACTTCTGAGTCTGTAACCGAAGGACATCCGGACAAAATCTGTGATGCCATTTCTGACGCGATTCTGGATGCGCTGCTTGAGCAGGATCCGATGAGCCGTGTAGCTTGCGAAACCTGTACTACAACAGGATACGTTATGGTAATGGGTGAGATTACATCCAACGCACACATTGATTTCCAGCAGGTTGTACGTGATACCGTTCGCGAAATCGGCTACGACCGTGCAAAATACGGATTTGACGCAGATACCTGCGCTGTTGTAACTGCAATTGACAAACAGTCCACCGATATCGCTATGGGTGTAGACAAAGCGCTCGAAGCAAAAGAGAACAATATGAGCGATGAGGAGATCGATGCCATTGGAGCAGGAGATCAGGGAATGATGTTCGGATTCGCAACCAACGAGACCGAAGAGTACATGCCATACCCGATCTACATGGCACACAAACTGGCTCGCCAGCTGACCAAAGTCCGCAAAGACGGTACTTTAACATACCTGCGTCCGGACGGAAAAACACAGGTAACCGTAGAGTACGATGAGAACGGCAAACCGTTCCGTCTTGATGCGGTTGTTCTTTCCACTCAGCATGATCCGGAAGTATCCCAGGAGCAGATTCATGAGGATATCAAAAAATACGTATTCGACGAAATCATTCCGGCAGACATGGTAGATGAGCACACCAAGTTCTTCATCAACCCGACCGGCCGTTTTGTAATCGGCGGACCTCACGGAGATTCCGGCCTCACCGGACGTAAGATCATCGTAGACACCTACGGCGGATACGCTCGTCACGGCGGCGGAGCTTTCTCCGGAAAAGACTGTACAAAGGTAGACCGTTCTGCAGCTTATGCAGCACGTTACGTAGCAAAGAATATCGTAGCAGCAGGTCTTGCCGACAAATGCGAGGTCCAGCTTTCCTACGCAATCGGTGTCGCTCATCCGACCTCTATCATGATCGACAGCTACGGCACAGGAAAACTCTCCGACAACAAACTGACCGATATCGTTCGTGAGAACTTCGACCTTCGTCCGGCTGGAATCATCAAAATGCTGGATCTGCGCCGTCCGATCTACAAACAGACTTCCGCTTACGGCCACTTCGGAAGAAACGATCTGGATCTGCCGTGGGAGAAACTGGACAAAGTAGAAGACCTGAAAAAATACCTTTAAAACACGGTTGTTCGTACGAACCTTGTGTTTATAGAAAGTTTAGAAAGATTCATCTAAGTTAATGAAAAATCCTCAGGCGTTGTGCTATAATAAATTTAGACTGCGTACTGAGGATTTTTTTCTGTCCTGCGGGCGCGGAAAATACGAAATATGTGTTGGAAAACAGGTGAATCTTATATGGAAAAAAAGAAAAAAAGCATGAAATTACGGACGAGAGTCATCATTTCTTTTTTCATCATCATACTGGTTCCGATTGTGATGTGCGCCTTGACGTTTTACTTTTTTGTAGGGTATAAGACGAAGAGCATTGGTGAAAAATATGGTCTCGCAAACGCAACGTACCGAACCATTTCGAACAATACGCTGCTTTTGAATGCGATGACAGCAGAAGAGTACGACGAGGTGGAGAAGACCGCAAAATCGGATACCTCGAGGCTGGAAGAAACGGATTATCTCGCCATTCTGAATGCGAGACTGAAGAAAAAACAGTCGTTTATTGCGGTGTGTGAAAACGGAACCATCATTTACAACGGATCGGCAGAGCTGTCGTCGGAGGAACTGGAAAATGAGCTGCCGAAATACGGCGATCCAGGCGCCAATTCCCAAGGCGGTGTTTATTTCCGAAATGAAAAACAGTGGATGGTCAAACAGGTGGACTATGAGAACGTGGACGGAAAAGAATGCAGTGCGTTTATCGTAACCAAGACAGATCAGATTGCGCCGCAGATTACGGGTATGGCAAGAGAACTTGCTGTTGTGACGGTTCTGATTCTGGTGTTCACCAGCCTTGGCCTGAGCCTTTGGATTTACCGCGGTGTGATCGGCCCGCTCGGACAGCTGAAGAAGGCGACGCAGAACATCAAAGACGGAAATCTTGACTTTACCGTGGAGCCGTGTGGTGTGGCAGAGATCAATGATCTCTGCGAGGACTTCGAGGAGATGCGCATCCGGCTGAAAGAGACGGCGGAGGAAAAGGTTGAGTTCGACAAAGAGAATAAAGAGCTGATCAGCAACATTTCGCATGACCTGAAAACGCCGATTACCGCGGTCAAAGGATATGTGGAGGGCATCATGGACGGTGTGGCGAATACGCCGGAGAAGATGGACCGTTACATCCGCACGATTTACAATAAGGCAAATGAGATGGATCGTCTGATTAATGAGCTGACATTTTATTCCAAGATTGACACGAACCGTATTCCGTATACGTTTTCAAAAATCCACATCGCAGATTACTTTGATGACTGCGTGGAGGAGCTGAATCTGGAACTTGACGCGCAGCATGTGGATCTGACATACTTTAACTATCTCGAGGACGACCCGGTCGTCATTGCGGATGCGGAGCAGATCAAGCGTGTCATCAATAATATTGTAAGCAATTCCATCAAATATATGGACAAGAGCCATAAGGTCATCAACATCCGTCTGCGCGATGTCGGAGATTTTGTGCAGGTGGAGATTGAGGATAACGGAAAGGGAATTGCGACGAAGGATCTGACGAAGATTTTCGATCGCTTTTATCGCACCGATGCGTCCCGCAACAGCACGAGGGGCGGCAGCGGCATCGGTCTTTCCATCGTGAAGAAGATTCTCGAAGACCACGGCGGAAAAGTGTGGGCCACCAGCAAAGAAGGCGTGGGCACCACGATGTACTTTGTATTAAGAAAATATCAGGAGGTACCTGTTTCATGAGTAAGATACTGATTGTTGAGGATGAGGAATCCATTGCAGATCTGGAGAAAGATTATCTGGAGCTTTCGGGCTTTGAGGTGGAGATTGAAAACCAGGGAGACACCGGTCTTGTACGGGCGATCAAGGAGGATTTTGATCTGCTGATCCTGGATCTGATGCTGCCGGAGGTGGATGGCTTTGAGATCTGCCGCGAAGTGCGTGAAAAGAAGGATATTCCGATTATCATGGTTTCTGCAAAAAAAGATGATATTGATAAAATCCGCGGACTGGGCCTTGGTGCGGATGACTATATGACAAAGCCGTTTTCCCCAAGTGAGCTGGTTGCGCGCGTGAAAGCACATCTGGCACGGTACGAACGTCTGGTCGGAAGCGGCAAGAAGGAAAATGATATCGTGGAGATCCGCGGCATCAAGATTGACAAGACGGCACGCCGCGTGTGGGTGAATGGCGAGGAGAAGCAGTTTACGACAAAAGAATTCGATTTGCTGACCTTCCTTGCGGAGAATCCGAACCGCGTCTTTACAAAAGAGGAGCTGTTCCGGGAGATCTGGGATATGGAGTCGATCGGAGATATTGCGACGGTTACGGTGCATATCAAGAAGATCCGTGAAAAGATTGAGTTTAATACGGCAAAGCCGCAGTATATCGAGACGATCTGGGGCGTTGGATATCGGTTTAAGGCATAAAGAATCTGTGTTTCGGGGAGAGATAAAATGGGAAAAATTTACTATCTGATGGGAAAAAGTGCGTCAGGGAAAGATCATATTTATGAGCATCTGATCCAGGAGACGGCGCTGGATTTAAAACCGTTTGTCCTGTATACAACACGGCCGATCCGGAGCGGGGAGCAGGACGGAAGAGAGTATTTCTTTGTGGATGAAAAACGGCTTTCGGAACTGCGGGAGGCCGGAAAGATTATCGAGGAGCGCATGTATTCGACGGTGCAGGGGCCGTGGTATTATTTTACGGCGGATGACGGGCAGATTGATCTTGTGAAGCATGATTATCTCGGAATCGGGACACTGGAATCGTATCTGAAATTAAAGGCATACTTCGGGGAGCAGGCGATGGTTCCGCTGTATGTCGAGGTGGACGACGGGCTGCGGCTTTCGCGGGCACTGGAACGGGAAAGAAAACAGACAGAGCCGAAATACGCGGAGATGTGCCGGAGATTCCTGGCGGACTGTGAGGATTTTACGGAGGAGAAAATTGCGGAAGCTGGAATTGTCCGCAGATTTTCCAATAATTCTACGCCGGAAGACTGTTTTTCCGAAATTCAGAATTTTGTGGAACAACAGAAAAAGTTGTGATATACTTAATGCAGTATTAGTAAGAAATACAAAAGAACTCCAGGGGGTGATTTTATGCAGGGTTTTCAGAAGGTTGTAGGACATCAGGAAATCATAACGCATTTACAGAATGCCATTTCGATGAATAAAGTATCTCATGCTTATCTTTTTGGCGGAGAGAGTGGATCGGGAAAGAAAATGATGGCTTCACTGTTTGCGATGACGCTTCAGTGCGAGAAGCACGGGGTCGAGCCCTGTATGGAATGCCCGTCCTGTAAAAAGGCACAGAGCCAGAATCATCCGGATATCATTTATGTGAAGCATGAAAAGCCGAACACCATCAGCATCGATGAAATCCGCGAGCAGCTCATTAACGATGTGATGATCAAGCCGTACAGCAGTCCGTACAAGATTTATATCATCGACGAGGCGCAGAAGCTGACACTTCAGGCGCAGAACGCGCTGCTGAAGACGATCGAGGAGCCGCCGGCCTACGCAGTTGTCATGCTTCTGGCAGACAACCCGGATGCGCTGCTTCCGACGATTTCGTCACGCTGCGTGCAGTTAAATTTAAAACCAGTGGGAGACCAGCTTGTGAAAGATTATCTGATGAACGAAATGCATGTGCCGGATTACCAGGCAGAGGTTGATGCGTCCCTGGCGCAGGGAAATATCGGAAAAGCAGAGCGGATTGCCCGTTCTCCGGAATACGAGGAGACGCTGGAAAGTGCACTCCGCATGGCAAAGTACGCCGACAGTATGCCGCTGTATGAAATCGTGGAGACGATCAAAAAACTGACGGCCGAAAAAGACAATATTGATGATTATTTCGATATCTTTTCTTTATGGTTCCGCGATGTTCTGCTCTTTAAGGCGACAAAAGAGGTCGATTCCCTTGTGTTCAAGCAGGAGCTGAATGGAATTCGTGAGAGAGCAAATAAGAGCTCATACGAAGGCCTGGAGAAGATTATAGAGGCGATTCAGAAGGCGAGAGCCCGCCTGAACGCGAATGTTAATTTTGATTTAACCATGGAGCTTATGTTCCTGACAATGAAGGAAAACTGATAACATGATAACAATTATAGGAGTACGTTTTCGAAACGTAGGAAAAGTATATTATTTCTCGCCGAGAGAGCTGGACATCTGCGTGGGCGACCACGTTATCGTTGAGACGGCGCGCGGCGTAGAGTATGGTTTCGTTGTGCTGGGGCCAAAAGAAGTTGACGATTCCAAGGTGATCCAGCCGTTGAAAGAAGTCATCCGCATTGCAACGCCGAAGGATGATGCGCGGGAGGAGAGCAACCGCAAGAAAGAAAAAGAAGCGTTTGAAATCTGCCAGAAGAAGATCCGGGCGCACAACCTGGAGATGAAGCTGATCGATGCAGAGTATACGTTTGACAATAACAAGATGCTGTTTTACTTTACCGCCGACGGAAGAATTGATTTCCGTGAGCTGGTAAAGGATCTGGCGGCTGTCTTTAAGACGAGAATCGAGCTTCGCCAGATCGGTGTCCGCGATGAGACAAAGATCCTCGGCGGAATCGGCATCTGCGGCAGACCGCTTTGCTGCCATACGTATCTGTCCGAGTTTGCACCGGTTTCGATCAAGATGGCAAAAGAGCAGAACCTGTCCCTGAACCCGACGAAGATTTCGGGTGTCTGCGGACGACTGATGTGCTGCCTGAAAAACGAGCAGGAAACCTATGAATACCTGAACCGCAAGCTGCCGGGTGTCGGCGATATCGTAACGCTGCCGGACGGCATGAAAGGTGAGGTTTCCGGTGTGAATGTGCTTCGTCAGCTCGTAAAAGTGCTGGTGGATGTGAACGATGAGAAGGAAATGCGGGAGTGCCCGGTGGAAGAGCTCAAGTTCAAGCCGAAGCATAAGAAGGAAAAAGGCAAAGAGAAGAAAAAAGACAGAAACAGCTCCGGGGAGCAGGCTTCTTCGGAAGAGGCAAAACAGCCGGAATAAGATTGATTTGGAATGCATTTTGAAAAAAGTAAGCGCCGGGTAAAACTGACGCTTCTTTTTGTGTGATGCGGCGCTGGGCGGTCAGCAGGAGGAGGGATTTTCATTGGATAGAAAAGAAGAATTTTTGAAGCCGGGTGAGCGGCTCGATGATCTGCAGAACGGTTACTGGATGATACAGAATCCATCCCTTTTCTGCTATGGCATTGACGCGGTGCTGCTGGCATCCTACGCGAAGGTGAAGCGCGGGGAGCGGGCGATGGATTTCTGCACGGGATCGGGAATTGTGCCGATTCTGCTGAAGGCGAAGACAAACGGCGAGCATTTTTCCGGGCTGGAAATTCAGGAGTACAGTGCCGAGATGGCACAGCGGAGTGTGCGGTACAATCATCTGGAAAATGATGTTGAGATTTTCCAGGGAGATGTGAAGACGGCATCGCAGCAGTTTGGAAAAGAAGTGTTTGATGTGGTAACGTGCAATCCGCCGTACATGACGGGGCAGCACGGGCTGACGAATGCGCTTGAGGCGAAGACGATTGCGCGGCATGAGGTGCTGTGCTCGTTTGATGATATTGCGAAAGAGGCATCGGCGGTTTTAAAGACGAAAGGACGGTTCTATCTGGTGCACCGGCCGTTCCGGCTGGCGGAGATTTTTTCGACGCTGAAAAAATATCATCTGGAACCAAAAAGGATGCAGCTCGTTTATCCGTTTGTGGACAAGGAGCCGAACATGGTGCTGATCGAGGCGATGAAAGGCGGGAATCCGAGAATTACCGTGGAGAAACCGCTGATTGTGTATGAGACGCCGGGCGTGTATACAAAGGACATCCGGGAATTATATGGAGACGGGAGATAAGAACATGGCAGGAAAATTATATTTGTGTGCAACACCAATTGGAAATCTGGAGGACATGACCTTCCGTGCAATCCGCATTCTGCAGGAGGTCGATCTGATCGCGGCGGAGGATACGAGAAACAGCATTAAGCTGCTGAACCATTTTGAGATTCATACGCCGATGACGAGTTACCATGAATACAACAAATACGACAAGGGCCGCGAGCTGGTGCAGAAGCTGCTGGCGGGAACGAACATTGCCCTTATCACCGATGCCGGAACACCGGGAATCTCAGACCCGGGGGAGGAGCTGGTGAAAATGGCATACGAAGCCGGAATCGAAGTGACGAGTCTGCCGGGGGCGTGTGCGTGTGTAACGGCACTGACGCTGTCGGGACTTTCGACGAGAAGATTTGTGTTTGAAGCGTTTCTTCCGCCGGATAAAAAAGAACATAAACTGGCGCTGGAGCGGCTGAAAAACGAGACACGAACCATGATCGTGTACGAGGCGCCGCATCATCTGCTGAAAACGCTGCGGGAGCTGCTGGAGACGCTTGGCAACCGGCGGCTGACACTCTGCCGGGAACTGACCAAGAAACACGAGACGGCATGGCAGACCACGCTTGAAGATGCCATCACTCGCTACGAACAGGAAGATCCGAAAGGCGAATGCGTTCTTGTCATCGAGGGCAGAAGCCAGAAAGAAATCGAGGACGAGGCGAAGGCTGCGTTTGAGGAAATTTCGATTGAGGAACATATGAAACGGTATGAAGACCAGGGGATTGCGCGGAAAGAGGCGATGAAGCTTGTGGCAAAAGACCGTGGCGTAACGAAGAGAGATATTTATCAGTATTTACTGGGAAAAGAATAACGACACGCTCTAAGAGAAGGAAAGAGAGGAAGAAGTATGAAAATCTGTAAAATTTTGTGTTATTGTATTTGTTTTACAGATTTGGAGATATTCCTTGTCCGGTAGCTACTCCCGTCTGTTATAATAGGAATAATGAAGTATTTTTGAGGGAGGAAATTTTTTATGTCACAGTCACAAACCCAGCGGAGTTCCCGGGTTGATCTGCTTCACGGCTCGATTCTGAAATCTCTGCTTCTTTTTGCACTTCCGATCATGGCATCCCGTGTATTTCAGCAGATTTACAACACGATGGACACACTGATTGTCGGCCATACACTCGGCGATTCGTCGATTGCAGCTATGGGTGCCTGCTCGTCGATCTATGAAATGATGACCGGATTTACGTTCGGCGTCGGAAACGGGCTCGCGATCGTCACGGCGCGATGCTTTGGAAGACAGGAGACGGAACGGATGAAAAAATCCGTTGCATCCTGTATCGTTATTGGTATTACCGTTACACTGGTGGTCACCGTTCTTGCAACGATTTTCATGCATCCGCTGTTGCGGCTGCTGAAAACACCGGCAGAAATCCTCGAAGAATCCTACAGCTACATTTCAATTCTATCCGTTTTTCTGTTTGTCATGTTTGCCTACAACCTGTGCTCCGGTCTGTTGGGAGCAATCGGAAACAGCTTTATGCCGCTTGTTTTCCTGATTATTTCATCGTTGGTAAACATTGTACTGGATTTGCTGTTTATCCGTTCTTTCGGCATGGGTGTTCGCGGTGCTGCAATTGCAACCGTGATTGCGCAGGGAATTTCCGTCGTGCTCTGCCTGATTTATATTGTTACCAAAGCAAAAATTCTGCTTCCGGAAAAACGTCATTTTGAACCGGATCGCGGACTGTACATGGAGCTTCTGGCACAGGGATTTTCGATGGGATTTATGAGCAGTATTATCTATGTCGGTTCGATTGTCCTGCAGCCGGGCATCAACAGCCTTGGCTATGAAACAATTGCGGGACACACGGCTGCGAGAAAGCTGTTTTCCTTCTCGATGATGCCGCTTTCCTCGATGGCACAGGCAGTCAACACGTATGTGGCACAGAACCGCGGCGCGGACAACTGGGAGCGCGTACGGAAAGGCATTCGCTATGCTTATATTTTCTGCTTCAGCGTGACCGCATGCCTGATTCTCCTTGTCACGCCGCTTGCACCGACGATGGTTCATCTGATCTCCGGCTCGTCCGACCCGACTGTCCTCGGAAACGGAGCCCGCTACCTCCGTGTAGCCATTCCGTTCTTCTTTGCGCTCGGCCTCGTCAACTGCAGCCGCCTTGCACTGCAGGCACTCGGAGAAAAGATTCTTCCGCTGCTGTCGAGTTTTATTGAGCTTTTCGGAAAAATTATTTTTGCGATGGTGTTTATCCCGCGCTACCACTACAGTGCCGTGATCTGGTGCGAACCGATCATCTGGTGCTTCATGGCAGCAGAACTTGTGATTTCGCTGTATCGAAATCCTTATATGAGAAAAGGGAAGTCTGGAAACTAATTTTTTTCAAAAACAGAACCCGGGGCAGTCTACAAAAAACGGTAGATTGCCCCGGGTCTGTTTTTTTGACTAAATAAAGGAAGTCCCCTGTTTCTATTGCGAAAAACAGCAGATTTACTCTGCCCAGGTACCATTTACAAAAATATCGGTTTCGCTTCCATCTTCGCGGATACCTACGATGTGCAGGTCATCCGATCCAACCATAAAGTCAACGTGGATCAGAGAATCATTCACACCTTTTTCCAGAATTTCCTCGTTGCTCATCTCCAGAAATCCATCGAGCACCTCAGGGAAACCGGCGCCAGCTGCAACGTGACAGCATGCGTTTTCATCGAAAAGGGTATTAAAGAACATCAGCCCGGACTGGTTAATCGGAGATTCTTTCGGAACGAGTGCAACCTCGCCGAGCATTGCAGCACCGGCGTCCATGGCGAACATTTTTTTCAAAACCTCTTCGCCCTGCTCTGCGTGGCAGTCAACGACTTTTCCATCCTTGAAATCGACGGTAAAGTTGTTGATGATCTGTCCCGACCAGCTTAAAGGTTTTGTGGAAACGAGACGGCCTTCACATTTTCCTCTCATCGGGCTGGTGAAGACTTCTTCGGTCGGCATGTTTGGAACATAGAAGGTGTTGTTCGTATGGTTGATATCACCGGCACCGCTCCATTTTGCGCCCGGAATCAGCTCAACGGTGAAATCCGTACCGTTTTTGCTGGTGTAATGCAGCTTGTGGAATGCCTGCTCATTTAGCCAGCTGGCTTTCTGGGTCATGAGGTCGCAGTGTGCCTGCCAGATCTTTTCTGCATCTTCGCCGTCTTTTAAGTAAACACAGTCGAAAATAGCATCCCACAGTTTTTCAACAGCAATATCCTCCGGCTCGCCCGGGAATACTTTTTCTGCCCATTTTGGAGAAGCGGCGGCAACGATCAGCCACTGATGCTTTCCATCAAGTTGGTCACGGTATTTTTTAATGACCTTTCCACGCATCTGACGAACGGTGGAGAGCAGGTCCGCAGGAATGCCAGCGAGCTCGTCCGGATCGGAGGAGTCGATGAAAATGCGAACCGGCAGATCAACCGTCATCTGTTTGAAACGCTCTTCTTCCCAGTGCGGAACCGCGCCAAGTGTTTCTGCGGTGGCATACTGATAATGCATTTTGTTGATCTCACCGCATTCCCAGATCACTTCCACATAGCTTGCGCCCGCCTGATAGCACTCCTCTGTCACCATCTGGGTAAGCAGAACCTGATCGACGCCGGCCTGGAGGCGGACACGCTGTCCTTTCTGTACATTTGCGCCGATTTTTACGATCAGCTTTGCATATTCTCTTAATTTTGCCTGAAATTTTGCTTCATTCATGATAAAAGACTCCTTTTTGTGATTTTTAAAACTGAAATGGATCATTAAAGGCTCCATAGTACGAAACCGGTTCGCCCGCGGAAAGCAGATGATGGACATCGCCGACGGTCTGGCAGCGGAAGTATACTTCGCCCAGCTTGCGTTCCTCGCTTCCGACGATTGTGACGGAAGTCGGTGCCAGGAACATGCCCTGCCAGAGCTGTACCGGCGTCATATTCAGCAGATGCGACAGTGCCACACAGGTGACGCCGAGATGGCAGAAGCAGACGATGACGGCTTCGCGGTTTGTTTCATCCGAAGCGTGATAGCGGTAACCGTCGCGTACATAGCCGTAGCGCGCAAGCAGTGCATCGAGTCCGTCGGTCACAAAATGGTAATTCTCGTCCATGTTTCCGGTCTGCATAATCGGATTTTTCGTCCAGAGATCCTGGTCATAGAGATCCCGGTTTGCATCGAGCACATCCGGCAGAAAATCCCATGGAATCCGGCGTTTTCCCGTTTCCGGGTCAATGACAGGTGCATCAAATTCCCGCAGCCATGGAAGAATTTCGGCTTCGCGGCCTGCATTTTTCAGTGTAAAAGAAGCCGTATCTTTCGCACGGCCAAGCGGAGAACAGTAAAAATCGGTGACATTCCATTTTGCTGTGCGTTTCGAAAGCAGCTCGGCCTCGCGCCAGCCTTTTTCGGTCAGAGAATCAATTTCATAATTTGGTTCGCCGTGGCGGATAAAAATAATTTTCATAACGTTCCTTTCTTCGTATGTCGAAAAAATGGTGGATTTCGACATAGAAAAGTAAAATTTCGTCCCGAAAGATCTGTGCCGGAGCATAAAAGAATTCAGAACTAAGAGCATTTCATTCAGTATATCATAAATAGTCAGATTTGTGTGAATTTCTTATCGGCCTCTCCCCCAGTTCAGCTCCCCGTTGGTAAACTCAGCCCAGTTGTACTGCGCCATGTATTCGCCATGGTATTGGTTGATCGCGGAAAGTTTTCCCTCGCACCAGTCAAAATAGTCACAGGAGACTTCTTCCGGGCAGATCCACAGGCTTCCTCTGGCGGACGCAACGAGCGTTTCACAATGATACACTTTTAACGAATAAAAATTCGTGAAGCGGAAGCTCCCTTTTTGATACGCTGCATCTTGAGAGAGTAGCTAGTAGCAGTCCTGTAGGTAGGTGCAAACAGGAGAAAAATATGCTATAGTAAAAACAGCGTAAGGGGAAACAAAAAGTAATGCAGCAAGAGGAAAGAGGATGATAAACTGTCGGTCATCATGGTCTGTCTGAACGCTCAAAAAGAAACCGATGATGTATTTCTTCAGATGATGAAGACACTACTTGGTGTTGAAATGCCGGAGAATGAATTTTTGAAATTGATGCATACGTAAAAAAAACAGGCACGATTCCCGAAAAAGGTGATTCGTGCCTGCTTTTTTTACTTTTCTACTTCTTCATACTGGTTGCCTTCCGGGTCACGCAGGTTATCATTTACATAAATTTTTCTTCCTTTGGTATCCAGTCTTTCTTTGTAGTCCATAGAGAAGGCACCTAGTGAAGCGGCCAGAAAGCTAAAAACAATCGTTGCTTTAGAAAGGTTCTGTAAAAATTTGAGGGCGCCATAAATAATCAGGTTTTTGTAATACTCCAGCCGCAGTCCTTTTTCAACACCCCGTGCAGTGAGGCGGCAGATAAGCAGAACAACGGCCAGCATAAATGCACCGATAACCAGAAGAAAAATTCCGGCTTCATGATATTTTCCAGGTAAATAGCAGGCGCCGATTACGATCATGATCGGGGCAATTAAGGACATGGTAAAAACCATTTCGGCACGAAAGGTAAAAAATCGATACATCAAAAAGATTAAGATTAGGATAGCGATGAAAAGCATATTAGTTTTCTCCTTCGTAATGTTATAAATGATATAAAGCTTTTTTGCAGAAAAAGCAGATGAATTTGTGTGAAAAATTTTGCATATTTTGGCTTTTTCCTGTATACTTAGATCAATGTCGACAGGAAAACAGCATTCTGCCCAAGCCATCGGATATTTGCTGTTGTCCGGAAAGGAACTTTGATACTACATGAGCGATTTTTCACAAAGGCTTGAAAAGGAAATAAAAAATACAGGAAAAACTTTATATTATCTGTCTGAGGCCAGTGGTATGCAGCTGGATTACATTTCTAAAATGAGTAAAGGAAAACGTATTCCAAAAGAAGAAGAGCGCCTGACCTGTCTTCTTGATGCGATGGAATGCACCGGAAATACAAGAGCAGATCTCCTGTTCCTTTATCGCCAGGAAAAAATGGGAAAGAGCCAGTGGCAATGTATGGAAGAACTGATCCGTATTATCCAGCAGGATGTGGTTGAATTTCCTCAAGTCTCTGTTTCTCCAAGTGTTTCAGGAATTCCGGATACGGATATGACGCTGGACAATATCTTTGCAATTTATGCGTGTATTCGAAAAGCAATGATAAATGCTTCCGATTCCACGATTTGCTTATGTACTCCGAAAATTTCACTGGAACATTTACGATATCTTGTTCAGATTATTCATGAAGTGCCCTATCGCAGATTAGAGCATCTTTTTCCTTTGCTGCAGAATCAGACAACGGAAAATACACTGGATAACCTTCGGAAAATATGCAGTCTGAAACCGGCAATGAACTATGAAAACTACAAACCATTTTATTATTACGTTTCTTCTGCTGAGTCCGAGGCGAAAAAAGCAGGCTTACTTCCCAACTGGCTGATCACAGACCATATTGCAATTGGAATCAATTTTCATACGGCGAAAGGAATTATTCTCAGAGATGCGCAACAAATACAATTACTGAAGAATTCCTTTATTCAGGAAAGAAAAATAGCAAAGGAAATGTTGTTTTGCTCTGATTTAAATGCTTATGTAAAAGATGTCAATGTTATGATGAATGAAGGTTATGTAACGCATAACTATTATATTGAATATTCACCATGTCTTCTGCATCTGATTCCGTTAAATGTACTGAAACAGCAGATCATCCTGGATGGAGTGGAAAAAGAACAGCTCTTATCTTCTCTCTTTCAGCGGATCCGGCACATGGAAACGGAAAGTATGGTACATATTTTCTGCATATCTGGCTTACGACAATTAATGGAGCAGGGACGCATTGCAGGCTATCCGGATATGCTTTATAAGCCTCTTGATCCTGCGATGCGCCTGTGGCTGTTGAAAAGTTATTATCAATATATGCTGCACACACCTCATTCCTGCATTTGTGTAAAAGAAAATTTCGTCCAGCTGCCGAAACATATCTCCATTGTATGTAGCTCTAATGTTCATAATGGAATTGCATTTTGGAACAATACAAGTCATGGATTGCAATATTACATTTTAAAAGAATCCGGCTTCTCACAAAAACTATATGAATTTTGCCAGTTTCTGGAGAATGGAAACATGGCATGGTCACAGGAGGAGACGCTGGATATTATTCGAAACATGATTGTGGAATATGGAGGCACCTTATAAACCGCGCTTCCAGGAAAATAAAGGATTCTTTCGGGACAGCTTTTCTCCTGCTATCTCTGGAAGAGCCGGGAGAAAAGCCCCTTCTTTTTTGCCGGGCGGGATGCAGCAGGTACATTTTGATTGATATATTGCTGAAACATGTTTTTTGAATCCTGAATGAGACCATTTAATTGCGCATTCTGACCAGCAGAAAACAGATCACACAATACAACTCCTTTTTGGGCATAGTACAATGCATTTTCCTTTCGCTCCAGTCTCATATTTGCAATTTGGAGCGTTTGATAGATAGGGATTTGATAGACCGGCATTTCTTCCGGAAGCAAAAGATCGCTGTAATGATACAGAAGTAATGAGATTTCTTCCGCTGCTTCCTGGATCTGCTCGGGATTTATATGTTCTTCCTGTACATTCTGAAGATACATAGATCCACATCCGATACAAATGCGGATGAATGCTTTGGACACAGTTTCTCTGATTTGTGGATTTAGAATTTCTGCATTCCATATATATTCGATACTTTCTGCCAGACGCCAGCTCTTCTCGGCCAATTCGGTGCATTTGTGTCCCTGTATTTTTTCTGCTGTTACGACGGAAATGCATGCCAGCATACATTTCAGTTCATTCATCAATAAAATTTCAGCAGTTTTTTCTTTTGGGATTTTTAACTGCATTTCCTGTTCCAGCTTTTCTTGCTGGTGTTCTGTAAAATCCTGTAATTCTTTGATGCTCTCCGGATCGCTGAACTGAGATTCCTCCAAAGTTATTTTGCAGATCATTACCCGGAGCAGATTCTGATAGGTTTCTTTCCAGATTCCCGGTTCTTCTGATTGATTACTGATGGCCATGCATCTTCTGAAAAGATCTGTTTTATCAAAGGCCGACAGATATGGATTGTTGGAAAATTGCAGAATCTGAAAGGCTGTACAATGAAAATTTTCTTTTGCAGCTGCCTGCATCAGGAGCTCGGGATATTTTCGGGCATTCATAGACGCAACAGAAAATTCCTCTGCCTGTTTTTGAGCAGAAAGCAGCATT
Source organism: Blautia sp. TM10-2 (assembly GCF_003480845.1). Classification (NCBI taxonomy): domain Bacteria; kingdom Bacillati; phylum Bacillota; class Clostridia; order Lachnospirales; family Lachnospiraceae; genus Blautia; species Blautia sp. TM10-2. The sequence continues at coordinate 42,294 of NZ_QUJZ01000014.1, forward strand.
TTCTTTGGGGCTTTCTGTAGCAAAAATCCATTTTCCGGAAAGAGATTTCCAAAGATATTTTTAAAAATAGCTTGTTGTACTGCTGCTTTCAGTGTCATTGCATGAGAATGCATCTGCGGGCAATCCAAATTTCCGGCGACTGCTGTAATTTCATATTTTTCTTTGAGTGAAAGCAGCGCCGGAACAAGCAGATATTCTGTGTCTGTCAGAATTTCCAGACGATGATAGACATCATGGTACGGCGCACCCGCGAGATCTCCCTTGGAAAACAGGAGCTTCGGGAAAAAATTCCAGCAGATACCTTCTAAGGTATGGTCTGTTACCTTTGCCTGCGCCAGCTCATAGATAGAATCATATCCTTCCTGATTGCTTTTTACTGTAACATGGGTATCGGATTGCACAGAATATAATTGACGTTCATAATAATTGGACAGAAAAATTCTGTCGTCCAAGTGATCCCAGGAATACATATAGTCCATATAGGATTCATACACATGATTTCCAAACATACTTGTCGTTGGTCCGACAAACAGAGAGTTCCACGATTCGTAAGTATCAAGTTTTTGATTAAAAGCATTTACCATTTTTGCCTGTTCTTCTTTTGTATATTTGGAAATTTCCGTTTGTTCATTTGTCTTTTGCACAGAAGCTCCGACTTTGCGGCGTCCGTGCTCAACCAGGAGAAGAAAGATGATTTCTTCTTTTTCCAGAAATTCTATTTCAAAAGAAATATCCCATGATTTTTCATCACAATAGGTTCTGTAATTACTACCTGAATTTATCGCTTTTTGTAATATTTCGGGATCAAGAGTTTCCCATGGAATCGAAACAGGAAAGTCCATATTTTATTTCCTCCAGGTGTCTGCTGATAAAATGATGTTGGAGGCAAAAAATATTTTGCCTCCCTTGTCATCCGATTGCTTTGCATGATATGCTTTGGCAATTCTTATTTTAATACTTTGATAGATACTTTTCCGCCAATTCCGGCCTGACACTGAACTTTTAAGATATCTCCGTCTTTTAAATCCAGATCCAGGTAACCATCACCCGTTTTAAACATGGCACCGGCTAAGAATTTTCCTATTTCGCCGATGGATATTTGTTCTGCGAGGCCGCTGCCTGCAGAAAATCCAATGATGGACCCCATCAGATTGACATTCCCTTTTTTGCTGTCTTTTGCCGGATCTATCATAGAAATACGATGAACGCCAGGAGTTAAGCTGATTTCATATGGAGTCTTAGATGCCTCATATAAAGTTCCTTCTTTTTCGTCATCAATAAAGATGCCTATTTTTGCTTTGGAATTCATCATTTTATTGTACTTGAGTGGATGAAACATTTTGTCCATGATGCTCATGGAAAGACCTTTTGCCATTTGATTGGAATCTTTTACTGTTAATACTAATTTTGCACTCATATTTTCCCTCCTGAAGTCAAGCGTTTCAAGTGATGCGCTTTTGTATTTTGGGCATCGGATTGTTGTTTTGGTATGGAATAGAATGATCCGATTCCGGCTAAAATTTGTGTTTATTATACTATTATTTGAAAAACTATATGAAATAGGCATAAAAATTAGACAAAAAATCAGATGAAAACATAAATTAAACTTTTAATGATTCCTATGATCCGATTTTTTTAAAAGAAAATTGATTTTATGGGAAAACAAAACTTATTTTGGAATGGAGAGAAGCGCAGGAGGCTGTGAACGACAGAACAAAAGAAAGAAATGACAGAAAACAGATACCGCGGTGGCAAAGCTGTTCACAAAGCTGGCGGGCGTGACAACGGCGTCTTATCTGTGGGTTGAAACAAAATATCATGAAAAACAGAAAAGAAGCATATCGTATAAAGATAACGGATGAACGCAGGTGAATCCATGAACAGACTCTGGAGCGGTATGCTTCTTCTTGGCATTGCCTACGGTGCTTTTTGCGGAAAACTGCCGGAGGTGACAGACGGTGCGCTGTGCGCTTCAAAAGAGGCAGTTGTGCTGGCAATTTCTCTTCTGGGTGTGACGGGCCTTTGGAGCGGGCTGATGGAGATTGCAAGGAAAGCGGGAATGATCGACAGCCTGGTAAAAAAGATGGGACCGGTCATGCGCTTTTTGTTTCCAAAGGTACCATCGGATCACCCGGCGATCCAGTCAGCCGCCACAAATATGATCTGTAATGTGTTCGGCCTTGGCGCAGCGGCAACGCCGCCGGGACTCCTTGCCATGGAGCAGTTCGAAGAGCTGGAAGAGGAACGGCGGAAAAACAAAAACCCGGCTGCTGTTCCGAAAGGAACTGCAAACCGGGAAATGTGCACCTTTCTGATTTTAAATATTTCTTCCCTGCAGCTGATACCGGTCAACGTGATTGCATACCGCAGCCAGTATGGCAGCGTGCATCCAACGGCCATTGTCGGACCGGCACTGGCAGCGACGGCAGCAAGCACGGTAGCGGCTGTTTTATTCTGCAAATGTATGGAAAAATGCAAAAGCTGAGAATGCGGTCTGCCCAGGAATATTTATAAAAAAACAGTAAATTCGCCTTCTTAGGACTAGCCGCCGCGGCAACGGCTTGGTACAATAAAAGAAATGAGGGATATTGAATTTTACATAGGAGGAACACAAGAGCATGGCAGGATATGTGAGTCTTCAGGATGTAACCAAGACATACAAAATGGGTGAAGTCACCATCAAGGCCGCGGATGGAATCAGTTTTGATGTGGAAAAAGGTGAGTTTGTGATCGTTGTCGGCCCGAGCGGCGCGGGAAAGACGACCGTTCTGAATATCTTAGGAGGCATGGACACGGCGACTTCCGGAAAGGTGCTGGTGGACGGCGCGGAAATCAGCAAGTACCGCGGCAAGAAGCTGATCCAGTACCGGCGGGAGGATATTGGATTTGTTTTTCAGTTTTATAATCTGATGCAGAACCTGACGGCGCTCGAGAATGTGGAGCTGGCGATGCAGATTTGTAAGCATCCGCTGGATGCGTCGGAGGTGCTTGCGGAGGTTGGGCTGGAAGAGAGAATGAATAACTTCCCGGCGCAGCTTTCGGGCGGAGAGCAGCAGCGTGTGGCGATTGCGCGTGCGCTGGCAAAGAATCCGAAACTGCTGCTCTGCGATGAGCCGACCGGCGCGCTCGATTATGTGACGGGAAAAGCGATCTTAAAGCTGCTGCAGGATACCTGCCGGGAGAAGGGGATGACGGTCATTGTCATCACTCACAACTCGGCGCTGACACCGATGGCGGACCGCGTGATTAAAATCCGAAACGGAAAAGTGGCGGGAATGAAAACAAATGAGAACCCGACGCCGGTGGAAGAGATAGAATGGTAGGTGGACGATGAGAGCATTTCGAAAAGACTTTATCCGGGAAATCACAAAGAACAAGGGGCGGTTTCTGTCAGTCTTTTTCATCGTGCTTCTTGGCGCGGCGTTTTTCTCGGGCATCCGGTCGGCGGAAGGAGATATGAAGGTTTCGGCGGACCGGTATTATGATGAAGTAAATTATATGGATTTGAAAGTTCTTGGAACGCTGGGGCTGACGGACGATGATCTGGCGGATATCGCGAAGACGGATGGCGTGAAAGCGGTCTACGGCGGAAAAACGGTGGAAGTGCTGCATGACATCGGCGAGAGCGAGCAGGTTGTGAAGCTGATTGCGCTGACGGACGGTGTGAATGAGCCGCGCGTGGTCGAGGGACGGATGCCGGAGAAAGAGGATGAAATTCTTGTTGATACGCAGTTTCTAAAAAGTTCCGGCTGTGAGATCGGAGATCAGGTAACGTTCACTTCCGGAACGGAGGATCCGCTCTCAGATTCGCTGACCGGGGACACGTTTACGATTGTTGGTTCGGCGACACTCCCTTATTATATGGATCTGAACCGGGGAACGGGCTCGATTGGAAACGGAAGCATCAACAGTTTTGCACTGCTGCTTCCGGAGACATTTACCTCGGATCTCTATACAGAGATTTACGTCCAGGCGGATGGCGCACAGGAAGAGGCGAGCTACAGCGATGCGTATGATGAGACGGTGAAGGCTGTACAGACGAAGATTGAAGCGCTCGAGGATGCGGCGTGCGACCGGCGGTATACGGCAGTCAAAACCGAAGGACAGGAAAAGATTGATGATGCAAAACAGCAGGTCGCTGATGCAGAGCAGAAATTAGCGGACGCAAAAACAGAGCTGGATGACGGTGCACAGCAGCTTGCCGACGCGAAAGTGACGATTGCGGACAAAGAGCAGGAACTTCTCGACGGCGAACAGACGTTAAAGGACAAAGAACAGGAGCTTCTTGACGGAAAGCAGACGATTGCTGAGAAAGAACAGGAACTCCTTGACGGAAAACAGACCATTGCAGACAAAGAGCAGGAACTTCTCAGTGCGAAAGCAACCATCGCCGATAAAGAGCAGGAGCTGGCATCCGGCAAGGCAACGCTGAAAGATAAAGAGGCGGAACTTGCGAGCGGAAAAGCGACGCTGGAAGCAAAGGCGGCAGAGCTGGAAAGCGGAAAAGCGGAGCTGAATCAGAAAGCCGATGAACTTGCAAGTGGAAAAACCACACTTGAGGCAAAAGCGAAAGAACTTTCCGACGGAAAAGCACAGATTGCAGAGAAAGAAACAGAACTGGCATCCGGCAAAAAAGAGTTAGAGGAAAAAATGACGCAGCTTTCGGCGGCAAAAACCGAACTGACTCGGAAGCAGACGGAGCTGAATACTGCAAAAGAGCAGCTTTCCGAAAAAGAAACGGAATTGAATATTGCAAAGGAGCAGCTTTCCGCTGCACGCGAGGAACTGGACAACAAGAAAGCAGAAACCGCTGCAGGACGCACACAGTATGAAGCGCAGAAGGCAGCGTATGAAGAACAGAAGAGTCAGTATGAGACAGCCAAGGATCAGTTAGCCCAGATTTCCAGGCAGCTTCCGATGGTGGAGGCTGCGCAGACAGAAGTGACTGGTCAGATCGAGGTGATTGAGGCTCAGCTTGACGGACTGACAGAGGAAGATGAAGCATATGTATCCCTGTTGGAACAGAAAACTGCGCTGGAAGCAAAGCAGACAGAGTTAGCACAGCAGCTTTTCACGATGCAGGAGCAGAAAACATTTCTGGAACAAAACATCGCAGCGTTTGAAGCAGCAAGCGCTGATGCGGAAGCCCGGCTTGCGGCTGCAGAAGCTCAGATTACCGACGCAGAAAGTCAGCTTGCCGCTGCAGATGCACAATTAACAGAAAAAGAGCAGGAATGCGCCGCAGGCGAGGCACAGATTGCTTCTGCAAAAGAAGAACTGGAAAGCGGCGAAGCTCAGATTACAGAGGCTCTTGCCCAGCTTCAGGATGGAGAAGCACAGGCAGAAGCTTATCAGAAACAGATTGAGAATGGCGAAGCCCAGCTTGCATCCGCCAAAGCAGCGATTGCCGACGGAGAAGCTCAGATTGAGACGAACCGCAGTAAATTAAAAGACGGAGAAACTCAGCTTGCGGCTGCCAGAGCCCAGCTTGCTGATGGGGAACAGCAGATTGCATCGTACCGACAGACGATTCAGTCGGGTGAGGCCCAGCTTGCCGCTGCAAAGCAGACAATTTCCAGTGGAGAAAGTCAGCTCGCCGAAGCGAAACAGACGATCGCCGACGGCGAAACCCAGTTAGCCGAAGCCAAGCAGACGATCGCCGATGGAGAAACTCAGCTCGCCGAAGCCAAGCAGACGATTGCCGACGGAGAAACCCAGCTTGCCGACGCGAAACAGGAAATCGCCGACGGAAAAATCTCCCTTGCGGATGCGAAACAGGAAATTGCCGATAAAGAAAAGGAACTTGAGGACGGCAAAGCCGAATACGAAAAAGCAAAAGCCGACGCCGAACCAGAAATCGCGGATGCGAAGCAGGAAATTGCGGACGGTGAGAAAACACTCGCAGACCTGAAAAAACCAACGTGGTACGTCTGGGGACGGAATAAGGTAACGTCAACTGAGAGCTTCGGTCAGGATGCCGGCCGTATCTCGAATATCGGAAAATTCTTCCCGGTTATCTTCTTCCTCGTGGCTGCTCTCGTCAGCCTGACGACGATGACACGAATGATCGAGGAACAGCGTCAGCAGATCGGAACGTTAAAAGCCCTCGGCTATTCCGACGGCGTGATCGCCTTTAAATATTTCGCATACGCGATGCTCTCCACCGTATCCGGCGCTCTCGCGGGCGTGGTGGTTGGAGAAAAAATCCTGCCCTGGGTTATTATGAATGCCTACGGCATGCTGTATACCGGACTCCCGTATTACATGACCCCGCTGAACTGGGAGCAGGGAGGCCTTGCGATTCTGGCGAGTGCAGCCTGCACCGGCGTGGCGACGATCGCGGCATGCTACAAAGAACTCGCCGCAGGTCCGGCAGAGCTGATGCGGCCGGAAGCACCGAAAAACGGCAAACGGATTTTCCTGGAACGCATCGGCGTACTCTGGAAACATCTGAACTTTACGCAGAAATCAACCGTGCGGAATCTGGTGCGGTATAAAAAACGATTCTTCATGACCGTTATCGGAATCGGCGGATGCATGGGTCTGATCCTCGTCGGTTTCGGCCTTCAGGATTCCATCACCGCGATTGCGAAAAACCAGTTCGTCAGCCTCTTCACCTATCAGGCGAATGCTGTGCTGAATTCAGATGTGGATGAATCCGAAAAAGAAGCATTGCAGACCGATCTGGAAAACTACAGCGGCATCGATGAGCTGCTGGAAATGTACTGCCAGAACATCGAACTGCAGACCGACAAAAAGACCGTGGATGCAGTGCTTGAAGTGCCGAAAGAACTGACGAATTTCAATGACTTCTATGCCTTCCGAGACCGGAAAAGCGGAGAAGTTTACGAATTCCCGACCGACGGCGGCGCAGCCATCAGCGAAAAGACAGCAACGATGCTCGGCGTAAAAGCAGGCGACACGGTTCAGCTGAAAAAAGGCGATGATATTGTGGACGTAAAGATTTCGATCATCGTCGAAAACTACGTGCGCCATTACCTGTATCTGGCCCCGGATCTCTACGAGGAGCTGTTCGGCGGAGCGCCGGACTACAACCAGCTTCTGATGAAATATCAGGACATGTCGGGCAATTATGAGACAGCACTCGGAGAAAAAATCATGACGTACGACGGTGTAGCGGCAATCTCGTTCACATCCGACCTGATTGATCAGATTGACAACATGCTTCGTTCCCTCGACATCGTCATCGTGGTGCTGATCGTATCGGCGGGCCTGTTGGCGTTTGTGGTGCTGTACAACCTGAACAACATCAACATCACCGAACGACAGAGAGAGCTGGCAACGCTGAAAGTGCTCGGCTTCTTCGACGGCGAGGTGGCATCGTACGTGTACCGGGAAAACATGGTGCTGACACTGTTCGGCGTTATCGCGGGCATGGGAATTGGAACGTTTTTACATCATTGCGTAATTCAGACCGTCGAGGTCGATATGATGATGTTCGGACGAAACGTGTTCCCGCGGAGCTACGGCTGGAGCGCCCTGATTACCCTGGCGTTTGCTCTGTTCGTCAATTTTATGATGTTCTACCGGTTAAGAAAAATTGATATGATTGAATCGCTGAAAAGCGTGGAGTAAACAACAGAAAAAGGCCGTCCGCGGTGATGCAGAGAATCTGCAGAAACCGTGGGCGGTTTTTTCATTTTGAAAGTGAAATATGAGCCGGAATGCTTGTTTTTTCAGACATTTCGTTGTATAAAAAAAATAAGGGTTTTTATCAGAACAGAATCAAAAAACAAAGAGTAAAGGGGATTTTTACAAATGGGAACAACAGAAACGAAAAAAATGAGAGTCGGCGTTGTCGGCTGCGGAGCGATCAGTGATATTTATCTGACGAACATGATTCATAACTTTGAGAATCTTGAGGTAGCAGCATGCTGCGCAGGCCATCTTGAACATGCGAAAAAGAAAGCAGAGCAGTATGGCATCAAGGGCTGTACCTACGAGGAAATTCTGGCAGATCCGTCGATTGAAATGGTAGTCATTCTGACACCGGCACCGACCCACGAGGGGCTGATCCGTCAGGCACTGGAAGCCGGAAAACACGTTTACACTGAAAAAACAATGACCCTCGCACCGGAAACGGCAGCGAAACTGATCGAGCTGGCAGAGGAGAAACATCTCTATCTCGGTTCCGCACCGGACACCTTCCTTGGATCGGCACTGCAGACCGCAAGAAAAGCGATCGACGACGGGCTGATCGGCGAGGTGACATCTTTCGAAGCATGCGCAAACCGCGATCTTGATTTGCTGGCGAGCATCTTCCGTTTTCTGCGGATGCCGGGCGGCGGAATCTGCTATGATTTCGGTGTTTATTATCTGACGGCAATTGTGAGTCTTTTTGGTCCGGTGGATCGCGTTGTATCGTCCGTGCGAAACCTTGCGGCGAAGCGTGTGAACATCATTCCGGGCAGCCCGGAATACGGACAGGAATTTGACTATACAAACGAAAGTCAGGTCTTTACCATTCTGGAAATGAAAAACGGTGTGACCGGTACATTCTGCGTCAATGGTGACAGCGTCATCAATGATCAGGCGGTATTCACCATTTACGGTAAAAAAGGTATCTTAAAGCTTGTTGATCCGAACAATTTCGGCGGCGATGTTGTCTATATTCCGGGTGTAAAAGACTGGACACAGCAGGCTGTTCCGGAAGTTTTACATTATGGTTTTGATTACAGCGAAAACAGCCGTGGTCTTGGTCCGTCTGAGATGGCAGAAGCAATTGCCGAGGGCAGACCGAACCGTGCGAACACAAAAATGGCATATCACGTGCTCGACACGATCGATCAGATTATGAAGAGTGCGGAAACGGGTGCATTTGAGAAGGTTCCATCCACCTGCGAAAGACCGGAGGTCATGCCGAATTCATAGTCTATTTCTGATAGGATTGCAGGTACATCTGACGGAAGTCGGTAGGGCTTACATTTTTTGATTTCAAAAAGACTCTGTTAAACGTAGAAATACTGTTAAAACCGGATTCGAGCGACACTTCGGTGATCGTGAGATCCGGTTTTTTTAACAGGTTTTCGGCGATATGGAGCCGTTCCCTGGTGACGAAATCCGTGAAGGAGAGGCCGGTGTATGCGCGGAACAGCTTGGAAAAATGGCAGCGGGAGAATCCGGCGACCTTTGATGCTTCTTCCAGAGAAACCGGTTCGGTGCAGTGACTCGAGATCCAGGTACATGCAGCAATCATCTGGCGGTGTACCTGTGCGGAATGGCCTGTTTTTTGCGGTGCGGCAGTTTCGGTCGGCACGGAGAGATTTTCGCCGAGCAGAATAAAAAACTGATACAGCAGAACGCATCCGCGCAGCTCGGAAAAACTGATACCGGAGAGGGATAGCCTGCGCAGCTCTGTCAGAAATCCGCGGAGTTTTTCGATTTCCGGGAAGTTGTTCTGATTCAGAAGACGGATCTGATAAAAAAGATAAGCAACAGACTGGAAATCCACGCGTTTTTCCAGAAAATCTGCATCGAGCTGAAGCATGATCAGGCGATGTTCTCTGTTGGTTGTGGAAACAGCGTGCAGCTCGCCGGGCCAGATAAAAAGAAGATCACCGGGCTTCAGCGGAAAGGTTTCTCCATTTACTTCATAGATAATGCCGTCATCCTGTGCAAGCACAATTTCGATATAGTGATGCCAGTGCAGACCGAAATAGGCGGGGACATGCGAAATAGAGATATCGTAAACATAGCTGTTAGCAAAATGATTGTTTTCGAAAAAAGAAGTCGAATCGTTTTTCATGGCAAAAGAATCCTCCGTATCTGATAAACGGTATTATACAACAGAAGAGAGAAAAAATATAGAAAAAATCGAAACATCTGGGCAATGATCGGCAATATATAAGTAGTGTTTTACGAGGATCTGTATTATGGTTAAGATATGAAAATTGTGAAGAACGGCAGAAATCGGAAAAAGAGTGATGTGATTTTGGCGAAAATTCACAATAAAAGTTTATGAAAAGTGAAGAAGTGGGAGGTAAGCGAAAAATGCAGATTTATGTAGATGGAAATGCTGTGCGAAGCGGAAATGGGCAGAAGGAATATCCATTTCAGACGATTTCCGAGGCGGCAAAAATTGCAAGGCCCGGCGACGAGGTGCTTGTAGCGCCTGGCGTATACCGGGAATATGTAGATCCGGCGAATGCGGGATGTGAGGATGCAAGAATTGTGTACCGTTCTGTGGAACCGGGAAAAGCTGTGATTACCGGTGCGGAAATTGTGGATAACTGGGAGCATTTGGAAGGTGATGTGTGGACAGCGCGCGTTTCGAACGGATTGTTTGGGGATTACAATCCATATACGACACTGGTCAGCGGCGACTGGTTTATCGCATCCTACACGGCGCACACCGGAGAAGTGTATCTGAATGGAAAATCCATGTATGAGGTGACAAGTCTGGATCAGGTGAAAAAGCCGGAGATCTATAAAAAATCCTGGGATCAGGCATTTACGGTTTACACCTGGTATGTGGAGCAGGATGAAGAGAAGAATGAGACCGTTTTCTATGTGAATTTCCAGGGGAAAAACCCGAATGAGGAAACGGTGGAAATTAATGTGCGCGAGAATTGCTTTTATCCATCGAAGGAGGGCATCGGTTATATCACGCTGTCCGGCTTTGTTGTAAAACAGGCGGCAACCCAGTGGGCTCCGCCGACGGCATATCAGGAAGGAATGGTCGGCCCGCACTGGTCAAAGGGATGGATCATCGAGGATTGTGAGATTTCAGATTCGAAGTGCTCGGGCATTTCACTTGGAAAATACAGACAGCCGAACAATGACAATAAATGGCTCAAATGGAAATTCAAAGATGGCACACAGACGGAGCGTGACTGTATCTGCCAGGCGCAGCGGGAGGGATGGACAAAGGAAAACATCGGAAGCCACATCATCCGCCGGTGCAACATCCATGACTGTGGACAGACGGGTATTGTAGGCCACTTAGGTGGTGTGTTCTCGATCATTGAGGATAACCACATTCACCATATCAATAATAAACAGAACCTTGCGGGTGCGGAGATCGGCGGCATCAAGATGCATGCAGCAATCGATGTGATCATTCGAAGAAACCATTTCCATCACTGTACGAGAGGCCTCTGGCTCGACTGGCAGGCACAGGGCACACGTGTTACGCAGAACCTGTTCCATGACAATACGCTGCCGAACGAGGAAAATGCAAATCCAGAAGGTATGGACGGTATCGGCGAGGATATCTTTATTGAAATTTCCCACGGACCGACGCTGGTGGACAATAACGTACTGCTTTCGGACCGCGCGATGAAGCTGGCAACGCAGGGTGTTGCGGTAGTACATAACCTGATCGCGGGATCGTTTACTGCTGTCGGCCGAGGTGTCAACAATGGCTCCGAAAAGCTGCCATCGCCACGCTACACACCGTACCATGTGCCGCATCGCACGGAGATCAACGGATTTATGACGGTTCTTCACGGTGACTGCCGGTTCTACAATAATATCTTCATCCAGAAGCCGGTTCGTGCGGGAATGGAAGAAATCCGTAAACTGACCGGAGATAATGAGTGGGATGACGGAAATCTGACAGCAGGAACCGCACCGTACAGCGGATATCCGACATTGGAGGAGTACGTGGCAAGATTTGAGGGCTATTGCGGAATGGGCTCCGGAAAGTCACCGGATCTGTATTACGAGAAGCTGCCGGTATGGCTTGGCGGCAACGTTTACTTCAATGGGGCGAAGCCGGCAGAGCAGGAACAGGACGCTGTAGTGGATACCGAGCATGAAATCACCATCGGTGTAAAAGAAGAGAACGGAAAATGGAAACTGGAGACCAATGTTTACGATTATCTGCCGCAGAATGCCTGTGCAGTGATCTCAACGGAGACGCTTGGCATGGCATTTGAGCCGGAACAGAAATATGAGAATCCGGATGGAACGCCGATCGTGTTCCGATATGACTACTTCGGAAACCGTCAGGGCATTCATCCGCTGCCGGGCCCGTTTGCATCAAAAGAGGCTGCGGAAGAAGCATTATCGTAAAGAAATTCTATAGACCCGCAAAAAAATAGCGTAAAAAATTCAGCGCCGCAGAGAGTGAATGATTGCGTCACAGCCTTTTTTGCAGTGTTTTCGGGTTTTACTATAACAAAAAGGAGTATAGAGAAATGATTTACTATGTCAATAATTCCGCTCCGAAGAATGGAAACGGAACAAAAGAGATGCCGTTCAAGTTCATCAACGATGCGGCAAAAATTGCAAAGGCAGGAGATGAAGTTCTGGTTGCACCTGGTATTTACCATGAATATGTTGATCCGGTCAACGGCGGAACCGAGGATGCGAGAATCGTCTATAAGAGTGAGAAGCCGCTCGGCGCAAAGATCACCGGTGCGGAAACGATGAATGACTGGGAGCATTACAAAGATAATGTGTGGGTATGCCGTGTAGACAACGGAGTTTTTGGCAATTATAACCCATACACGACAATGGTCGGCGGTGACTGGTATTTTGCACCGGTGGTACGCCATACCGGCGCGGTTTATCTGAATGACCGCCAGTTATACGAGACAGAGACGCTCGAGGAGTGTATCAAGGGCGAGGTTTATGCGCCGTCCTGGGAGCCGGAGTGGTCGGTTTACAAATGGTATACCGAGCAGGACAAAGAGAAAAATCAGACGGTCATCTACGCAAACTTCCAGGGTAAAAACCCGACGGAGGAAAAAGTAGAAATCAACGTGCGCCGGAACTGCTTTATGCCGTCGAAAACAGGCGTAAATTACATTACGTTCAGTGGATTTGATGTCAGCAAGGCGGCAACGACATGGGCGCCGCCGGCTGCTTATCAGGATGGTATGATCGGTCCGCACTGGTCGAAGGGATGGATTATTGAGGACTGTGAGGTCAGCAACAGCAAGTGCTGCGGTATTTCGCTCGGAAAATATTACGATCCGGAGAACGACCATTACTTTACCAGAAAACACGTAAAAAGCCCGACCCAGATGGAGCGTGATGCTGTGTGCCGCGGCCAGTATCACGGCTGGACGAAGGAGAACATCGGAAGCCATATCATCCGCCGCTGCCACATCCATCACTGTGAGCAGACCGGTATTGTCGGACGGATGGGCGGTGTGTTCAGTATCATTGAGGACAACCACATTCACAACATCAACAATATGCAGCAGCTTGGCGGAGCCGAGATTTCCGGTATCAAGATGCATGCAGCGATCGATGTTGTGATGAGAAGAAATCATATTCATCATTGTACGATGGGCATCTGGTGCGACTGGGAGGCACAGGGAACACGCCTGACCCAGAACCTGCTGCACGACAACTGCCCGCCGGAGGGAACACCAAAGGCAGAGGGCGCCATGATGAGTCAGGATATTTTCATCGAGGTTGGCCATGGTCCGACCCTGATCGATAACAATATTATGCTCTCACCGGTCAGCGTTCGTATGGCGACCGATGGTATTGCCTGCGTACACAATCTGATGCTTGGCTCATTAACTGCAGTTGGCGGCGGAACAGGAGACCGTTACACGCCGTATCACATCCGTCACCGTACCGAGGTTGCCGGATTCATGACATTCCTGCATGGCGATGACCGGTTCTACAACAACATCTTTATCCAGAATTACCCGGTTGAGGAAACAGAAACGGTTGAGGACATGGGCTTCAAGATGGAGGATAACCAGGAGGTCGGAACGCATGTGTTCGACGAGTATCCGACCTATGACGAGTGGATCAGCCACTTTGAGCTGGATAAACCGGCCGACATGAGCAAGCTGGAGCCGTATCACAACAAGTGCCATCTGCCGGTTTGGGTAAACGGAAACGCTTACTTTAACGGAGCAAAGGCGTGTGTGAATGAAAAAGAGAATCTTATGGATAACGAGAACCAGGTTAAGGTGGAACTTGTGGAAAAAGACGGCCACTATTCCATCAAGACGAACGTGTATGAGTTCCTGAAGGATTTCCGGACGGGAATTATCAACAGTGATATTTTAGGATACGCCTTCGAGCCGGAGCAGAGATTCGAAGATCCGGACGGAAGCACGATTATCTTCGATCAGGACTATCTTGGCGAGCACCGCGGCGTGGCAGCAATGCCGGGACCGTTTGCGGATGGAGCTGAGGCAGAGAAGATTCTGTGGTAGAAAAAATCAGAACTTACCGGTTGATATGAAAAAAACAGGGCGCTGTGCAGGAAATGGCACAGCGCCCTGTTTTGGTAAAAGGAAAGTCAGGATGCCTTTGCAGAATCTTTTGCCGTCGGCATTTTCTCGTATAAGATTTTCAGCATAATCGGTGTTGCAATACTCGAGAAGAGAATCAGCAGAATCACGGCACTGAAGAAATCGCCGGATAAAAAGCCTGCATTCAGACCCTTTTGCGCGACGATCAGACAGACTTCACCGCGGGTCATCATACCGACACCGATTTTCAGGCTGTCGCCCCAGGTAAAGCCGCATCCCTTTGACATCAGGCCACAGCCGATGATTTTTGCGACAAGGCCGACGATGACGAAACAGATGGCAAAGAGTACGAATTTCTCGTTCATGCCGCTGAGCGTTGTTTTAAGACCGATACTTGCAAAGAAAATCGGTCCGAAAATCATATAGGAGCTGATATCCATTTTTTCTTCGATGTAATCGGAAGAATCGAGGGAACACAGGATAACGCCCGCAACGTATGCACCAGTAATATCGGCGATGCCGAAGTATTTTTCGGAAATGTAGGACAGTCCGAAGCAGAGTGCAAGACCCAGAATCGGGAGACGGCGGGTGTGCGGAAATACGGAGTTCATGCGGTTGAACAGCTTAAAGCAGAGAAAACCGAGCACAATCGCAAGGGCAAAAAACAGAATGGTGGAGGCTGCTACTTTCAGCGGATTGGATGTCGGATCTTTAAAACCGATGACAACAGTCAGCACAATGATACCAATGACATCATCAATGATAGCTGCGTTTAAGACGGTTGTTCCAACCTCTGTTTTCAGTTTGCCGAGTTCTTTTAAGGCCTGTACGGTGATGCTGACCGATGTTGCAGTCAGAATAACACCGATAAAAACAGCGTGGTAAAATTCTTCCGTTCCGACAGCAGAGAAGCCATAAAAGCTCATGTATAAGACGGCTCCAAGAACCAGAGGAACAAAAACACCGGCACAGGCGATCAGCAGGGATTTCACTCCGGTGCGGAGCAGATCCTTCAGGCTGGTGCCAAGACCTGCGGAGAACATCAGCAAAATGACACCGATCTCCGCCATTTGTGCGAGAAAGTCAGATTGCTGAACGAGTCCCAGCACACTGGGTCCAAGGACAATACCGGCAATCAGTTCGCCCACAACCTGCGGAGCCTTGCATTTTCTGGCAAGAATACCAAACAATTTTGCGAATACGATAATGATTGCCAGGTCTTTTAAAATGACATACGTATCCATGAAAAAGATACCCCCTTTTATGAAGTTTATGTATGTGTCGGCAGCTTGAAAGAGCAATGCCGGAGTTTGATACGCATACATTTTCAGTATAGCAAAAATTGAGAAAAAATACTATCGGCAAGAAAGAAAAAATAAAGTAAAACGGAAAAAGAGATATAGAAAAGAGCATGTAGATATAGTATGATCAAAGCAGCAAATAAATTTTACATGGAGTTCAAAAAGCGGGATCAAAAAAACGAAAGGGGAAATAAAAAATGAGAGTTGGGAACGTGAAAGAAATTGTATTTTCCAAAGATCCAAAACAGATGAACTGGCTGCGGGAGGATTTCCCATACGCCGAGGTAAAATGCCCGCCGGAGTTTTCGGCTGAGGTGCAGAATGAAAAAGACGGAGATGTGCTGACAACGAAGATTGTGGTTTCTTACAACGGTGCGCATCCGTATTTTACAAATGCCGGAAGTATTGGGGTTTCATTTCCGTTGCAGGACCGCTACACGGACAGTGTGACCTGCCGTGACTATCGGTGCCATGCACATGTTTTCTGTGGGGAGAATACCAGTTATATTATGGCGCTCCGCATGGGTGGTGCGGCTCCGCATCTGGGAATGGTGCTCACAAAAGGCAGTCTTTCTGCTTACAGTATTGAGCGCGATCTGAAACTGCAGAGCAATGACAGAGGCTGCTTCTGGCTGCATCCGTCTGCACAGGAGTTTGCGCCGGGAGACACGATGACGCTGGAGTGGAAAGTATTTCCGCATCAGGGACGCGAAGATTTCCGGGAGAAATTAAGAGCATTTTCCCAGGTGATTCTGGTGGATGCTGAGCAGTATGTGATTTATCCGGGAGAGACGAGTAAGGTAACCATTGAGCCGACATTTCCAGCGGAAAAAGTGACGATAAACGGAGCACCGCTGGAAAAGACGGAAAATGGTGTTTATGAATATCTGTTTGAAAATGAAAAAACAGGGGAGTATGTACTTTCAATTTGTGCCGACGAGGTGAAAACCACCTGCCGTCTTCTCGTGCAGGAGCGGCCGGAAACACTGGCTGCAAAACGGTGTGCGTTTATTGTTGATCACCAGCAGTATCATGGAAAGATCAAAGAACTGCAGGGTGCCTATCTGCCGTATGATAACGAAGAAAAAATTCTCGTCTGCACGCCGGAAAACGATTTCAATGCCGGACGGGAGCGTACCGGTATGGGTGTGCTGATTGCACGGGCACTGCAGCAGAATCTTTTAAAAGACCGGGAAAAAGCGGAACAGAGTCTTCGTGAGTACCATGCATTCTATCTTCGCGAGCTGGTAAATGCATCAACTGGACTTGTATGCAACTGCTCAGGAAAAGACAACAGCTATTTTCGGCTTTACAACTACCCATGGGCAGTGACATTCTTTCTTGAATGCTGGAAGCTGTGGGGAGAAAAAGAAGATCTGAAGACAGCAGTTCATATCACAGAGAAATTTTATGAACAGGATGGATTCCGTTTTTATCCGATTGAAATGCCGATTGTGATGCTCTGTCATGAGTTGGAAAAAGCAGGAGAACAGAAGGATCTGAAAACAGTAAAAGATCTGTTTCGATGTCATGCTGATCAACTGATTGAGATTGGAACGGCTTATCCGGCTTCGGAAGTAAATTACGAGCAATCGATCGTACAGCCGGCGGCCGAAGTCATTCTTCAGGTTTACGAAGTGACAGGGGAAGAAAAATACCTGCGCGGAGCGGAGCAGCAGATCGCCGTCCTCGAACTCTTCGACGGCCAGCAGCCGGACTACCATCTGCATGAAACTGCAATCCGCCACTGGGACGGCTACTGGTTCGGAAAACGCAGAGTCTTCGGAGACACTTTCCCGCACTACTGGAGTGCAGAAAACGGTCGAACCTTCAAGCACTACGCTCGCCTGACCGGAAACGAAGAATATAATATTCGCGGTGAGCATTCCCTGCGTGGCGTGCTGTCCATGTTCTTTGAGGATGGAACAGCGACCTGTGCGTACCTGTATCCGTATTCCGTCAACGGCCAGAAAACCGATTTTGCTGATCCGTATGCCAATGACCAGGATTGGGGATTGTGCATGAATCTGGAATAAAGAATGACCAGAACCTTCAAACTGAAATCATACAGAGTGATTCAGTTTGGAGGTTTTTTGGATTTGCAGAAGATGGATTCCGGCATGGTGTAAGAATAATGATATGATTTTCCTCAATGATGATGTAATAAAACCAGAACCAGACAAAGGATTTGTGAAAATCAAAAGGGTATGGAAACAATCCATACTCTATTTTTTCTTTTAAAAAGAGAAATAAAAAACGTTGACGAAAAAAAAGAAATTTGATAAACTGGAAAAATAAAAGGGAGTAGCTAGCCAACCGTGTTCACTTCTTCGTCAGTACAGCTATTGATATTCAATAACTCGGAAAGTGATTAAATAGCGAGACTTTTACTGTAGATGCAGTAGGAGTCTCTTTTTTTATGCCTATAACACCTGCTGCAAAGAATGCAAAAGAAAGAGAGGAAGATACGTATGATGTTACAGGCAGGGATTTTGATAGTGGGTTTCCTTTTTCTGGTAAAAGGAGCAGACTGGTTTGTGGAAGGGTCTGCAAGCATAGCAAGAAAGTTTGGAATTCCCCAGCTGATTATCGGACTTACCATTGTTGCAATGGGAACGAGTATGCCGGAGGCTGCTGTAAGTATTACCGCAGCGATGCAGCAGAACGCAGGAATTACGATAGGAAATGTGGTTGGAAGCAATATTTTGAATATTTTTATTATTCTCGGACTTACGGCATTAATAACAAATGTGGCAATACAAAGGTCTACCTTGTTTTATGAAATACCGTTTATGATGTTTGTTACGGTAGTTTTAATGATATGCGGAATGACAGGAGGAAAAGTAACGTTTGCCGAGGGCATAGTCTTATGGGTACTGTTTCTTGTATATCTTGGCTATTTGTTTGTAATGTCGAAAAAAGGGGAAAATCCGGAAGAGGAGGAAGCGAAAAATTATCCTGTCTGGAAATGTCTTCTTTTGATGGTGGCAGGCGGCGTCCTGGTTGTAAAAGGAAGTGATTTTGCCGTCAGCGGGGCAACCGAGATTGCCCGATACTTTGGAATGAGTGAGCGTTTTATCGGATTGACGATAGTTGCTCTCGGAACATCTCTTCCAGAGCTGGTAACATCTGTGACAGCGGCAAAAAGAGGAAATGCAGGGATTGCAATCGGAAATATTGTCGGAAGCAATATTTTTAATATTTTATTTGTAATTGGAACAGCCGCACTGATCTGTCCTGTGCCATTTGAAACTAAATTTATTGTAGACACAGGAATCGCAATTCTGGCAGGTCTGGTTTTATGGATTGGGACGTACAAGAACAGGGAATTACGGAAAACGTGTGGTGTCGTTATGCTTTTATGCTATGCAGGATATTTTGCATATTTATGTGTGGTATAGGATGAACCATTTTTGATGAAACCATTATTTAAGCACCGACCATTTGGCCGGTGCTTTTGAAGTGCATTCAAAGCTATGCGAAACGGAAGAAAAAATCAAGAATCATGCTAGAATCTAGTACATCGTTTTGTAAATAACTATACCAATCACGCAGGATGCAGATTCGAGTGTGCAGGTATAAAAATGTAGGCGTAGCGGGCTACGCCGAGGCTTTTATGCCTGTGCAATCAGATTTGCAGACAAGTGAGTGGTATAGTTATTTCGAAAACGATGTACTAGCTTCGGAAGGCGGAAAACAGTCCCAAAAAGTGCAACAATTTTCTGGAAAATATGCTATAATCTGATCAAAGTAGAGAAAAGCGGAGAGTAGAAATGAAAAAATTACCAGAATCAGAACAGGAAATTATGATGATTATATGGGAATATGAGGAACCTGTCAGTCGATTTCAAGTTGAAGAAAAGTTGAATGTAGAGAAAAATGTTGCACCGAGTACCATTTTAACATTGCTTACTCGTTTGGAAAAAAAAGGATTTATTCAAAAAGTGAGGAACGGGAAATCAAATCTTTATGTACCATTAGTAGAAAAAGAAAATTATATAGGCACGGTTGGAAAAAACATGTTAGATAAAATGTTTCAAGGGTCATTAGCAAAATTCGCATCGGCACTGTATGATGGAGAAAAACTTAGCTCAAAAGAGGTTAAGCAATTGCAGGAATTTATTGACAGACAAAAATAGAAAAAGTGGTGTAGAGGATATAGTTACAGATGGCATTTATCATAAAGTGGAATCTTTCAATAGGCATAGTCGCATTTATGGCATATGTTGTACAAAAAATAATGGGGAAAAGGCTCGGTCATTACTGGAGAAAGATAGTCTGGATACTTCTGACACTTAAAATGTGCTTTCCATTTTGGAGTGTGACAGAGAAATTTCGGCAACATCCTTTTATGATTTCTATGCCGGCATATTATATCGGGGAACAAAATCAAAAGACCGCGATCATGACGAAAATGGGAAACGTTTCAATTCGAAGGTGGATGTCAGGCGAAAAATTTTTGCTGTATATATGGATTGCAGGGATGATTTTATGTCTTTTGTTTCACGCAATACAATATAGAATATGGAAAAAAAGAATATTTGCAGAATGTAAAAAGATGCAAAAAAATTCCGTATTAGAAGCTCTAAAAAAAGCAAGCGAAGTTTGTAAAATAAAAAAAACAGAAATATGGGTCTGTGAAAATCAAGATTTTTATTCTCCTATGTTGTTTGGTGTACGAAATACAAAAGTATTGATTCCACAAGAAATGCTGGAAACGGAAAATTACTCCTATGAAGAATGGTATTTGATTTTTTTACATGAATTGACACATCAGAAAAAACACGATTTATGGTATAAAAGGTTTCTTCAAATTATAAGGGATGTTTATTGGTTTTGTATCCCAATGCTGTGGGTGCAAAAAATGGCAAATATAGATATCGAATGTGTCTGTGATGAGACTGTTACAAAACATATGAATCTGACGCAACGGAAAGATTATTGCAATGTTATTTTAAAAGTGGCTTCAAAACAAACGAAAAAAGAATTGTCTGGAGTTGTTTCAATGGTATCAGAAACAGAGATACTGAAAGAACGATTTTACAATGTGTTTTTAGCAAGAAAAAAACTTCGAATATACGTCACTGTTTTTCTTTTTGGAATAATTATTTTGAGTTTTTCGGAAATGCAAATAGCGCGACAAATATGGTCATCATCGCATATAGAAAATTGTCCCAAATGCAAAGCTGCGGTACAAGGAGAAGTGGTTTGGAATGCATGGGAAAATGAAAAAAATGTAGTATGTACACATCAATATGCATGGGGAGATGACTTACAGAAAGCCAGATATGGAGTAGAAAAAATCAGGTGTAATGAATGTGGAAATTTTTTTGAGATAAAGATCAGGCAAGAAAAAATAGTCTGCCATGGGTATAATGATTAATTAGACAAATGTAGAAAAAAGATTGACAAAAAGTAGGAAGTATGGTATTTTTGTTATACAAATGTAGAACGTACGTTGACAGGTATAATAAATTTTTAAGGAGAAAAGTATGAAAGCGGTAAAGAAAAAAATTTCCATTTTTCTAATGACCTTAATGTTGGCCAGTACATTTTCTGCCAATGTAACAAAAGCGGATGTTATCGAAAGTAAGAATATTTTTGCGTATGAAGAAATTATGCCGTATGCTGCAGTTTGCCCGAGATGTGGAGGAAGAATAACATCGTCAACCGTATGGGGAAGCTGGATAAGCAGTGATACAGTTACATGTACTCATGGTCACGCATGGGGAACTGATTTGAAGCAGTATAGAACAGGAATAAAAACTACAAAATGTTTAAATTGTAACGCAGGAAATACTGCTAATGTGAAAGAAACAAGAACAATTTGTCACGGATATGATAATTAATGGTTAAAACACAAGGCTGTTGTATGATATGTAAAAAAACAGAAGTCATGCAATAGCCTTGTGCTATATAGAAACATAGGGGGTAGCATAATGATGGGAAAAAGGTTGAAAGAAATTTTTGGTTTGATTCTGATTAACATCACATTAGTCAGTGGGAGCTTAAATGCAGAAACGGTATATGCAGATACACAAGCCAAGATTGAAATTGAGAAAACGGAAATGCCATTAAAAATTTGTGTTGATGAAGAAAATAAAAAAACGGTACTTCAAATAGTGGCAGCCTGGAAGAAAATATATAAAAATAATGGAGTGGAACTAATGGTAATCCCATCAGGGCAACAGGCTTCGGAAGAAAAAGTACAGGAGATCCAGAATGAAATTACGACAGGAGAAGGGCCGGATGTATTTTTGGCAGAAGGGCCGAATCCGACCTGGAGTGAGCAAAGAGCAGTTGTTTTTGAGGACCCCAAAAAAGAAATGTATCAGGGAACCTTTCTTTCGTTGAAACCATACATGAAATATTTTGATATAGATATTTTAGAAGAGAAGATTTTGTCTGCAGGTATGGCTAATGAGGAACAAATACTGATTCCTATGACATACGATTATTTTCTATATGCATTTACAACACAGGATTTACCGGAAAATACAGAAATATCAAGAAATTGGCTGGAATTAGCCAGACAAAAAGAAAAAGCAATTCAACAGATTGTAGGGCAAAGAAGTGGGGTTCAATTTTTTGATACATTTAGTGAGGTAGTTGATTATAAGAAAAAAACACTTCTATATTCGGAAGAGCAGATAAAAAAAGTTTTGGATGAAACAGTAGCATTAAAAACAAGATCATTAGCTTTAAACTGGAAAATAAAAGATACAGGAGTAGTAAGTCTAAATGATTTGGAAGAACTTGGAGGTGAAAAAACAGTTCATACGGTATTTGCAATGCCGAATCAGGAAGGCGGATTCACTGCAAATGTTACACTTTATGCAGGAATTAATAAGAACACAAAGCAACCTTTAAAAGCAGTCTCCTTTTTACAAATGCTATACAGTGAAGAAGTTTTATCAGGAAAAGGAATAGAGTTAGAAGATAGAAGAGAGGCAAGCAATATAAGATTTCCGCAAGGGGTTTCTATTTACAAAAAGGAACTAGAAAAACGAATGCGGAGTCTTTCGAGACAAGATCAAAAACAAATCAAAACGATACAGGAAGAAGTAAACACCGTTCGATTTTATTCGGTATGGGACAGGGAACTTAATTCCTTATTATCTAAGTATGAGGCACAGGAAGATGAAAAGCAAAAAGAGCATGTCTTCATAAAAACAATACAGAAATGGAAGGGAAAAATACAGAAATGACATAAAAAATCAGCCCTGTGGAGTGAGAGTTGCAAGAAACAGATTTTCCGGAGTACTGTGGAACAGTCTGTAAAGCTAAAGCGGATATTCGCAATCCGCTTCGTTACTTGCTCATAACTGAATAGCTGCTTCACCGCTTATCAGGACTTGGTTGATTCGGTTAAATTCTTTTAGGGTTTGTCAAGGGTGATGAGGAGCTTTAAAAACAGGCTCCTCTTCACCCTTAATTTATATATCGGTTAATGATCTGTGCGTTTGAGAAATTGATTCGTATATATCAAGACACATATGACAGAGCATTACTTTTGACAGGAATTTTTAGAAACAATAACCTTTGTCGGTCGATACAGTTTTTCTCCGAAGAAGTAGCCTTTCTGTATTTCCTCGACAACTCTGTCTTCTTCCACCCGGTCGGTTTCTTCGATGTGCACTGCATCATGGATATGAGGATCAAATATTGTACCATTTGCTTCCATCGGTAAGACATTCAGCTGATATAAATTCTGCGCCAAAGCTGTACGGAAATCCATCATAAGAAGCTTTTCATCCATATAGGCCCAGCGATTCGTCGTTCGTTCCGAACTGACAATTCCATATTCGAGATTGTCTTTTACAGCCAGCAGCTTTTCAATCCATGTGCTGACTCGGATATTTGTATCTCCGTCATGACAGTCT
This sequence comes from Blautia sp. TM10-2, assembly GCF_003480845.1. Taxonomy (NCBI): domain Bacteria; kingdom Bacillati; phylum Bacillota; class Clostridia; order Lachnospirales; family Lachnospiraceae; genus Blautia; species Blautia sp. TM10-2. Next base: position 65,667 of record NZ_QUJZ01000014.1, read on the forward strand.
GCAAATACTTCTTGTGTCTGTCTGGCGATCATCTGGATTCTCTTTCCAATTGCAGAAGCCTTCGTTGTGGGGTTCAGATTTTCCGCCCCCAGGCAAAACTCTTTTCCGGCCTGAAGTACATTTGCGAGAAGCTGTTCCGGTACGAAAACGGTATTTATCGGGAAGCGTTTCGGCTTTTCTTCTGTGAATTGACTCAAATCTATCTTTGCAAGATTCTCTCCTGATTGCAGTATCAGGGTAAAATCGCCGCATTCCATTCCAACCTCGATCCATGCTTTCAGCCGGCTTGCATCCTTTGGAAATTCAGGACAGATCTCCTCCATTTTCTAGGTTCTGACTTTCCTTTTAGAATCCTTTGATTTCAGATACAGGTTCAGACCTTTTCCTTTGATTCCGGAATCCAGCAAAATGTCGAAACCATCTGTTCGCATGGGAATCATGTGTCGTTCTTCGTTAAGCCAGGTTAATGGAATGCATTCCTTTCCCCATTGGATGGTTGAAATTTCAATTCCGGCGGTCCATGGGAAAAGTACAAGCATGGTAATAGGCTTCGCGGTAGGATTGGTAAGTCTGGCTCCCTGGGCTGCAGTTCTATCCGCGGCCACAACGGAAAGATCCTCGTATCCGATTGTTTCCTGACCCAGTGTTTCTCTCGATTTCGTATCACTTAGATAATAGTACGTCATATTTGGAATCATTTCTGGAGTATTCTCTCCGATGGTATATTCCAATCCTTCCAGCATATTAGTTTGATCTGTCCATGCTGAAAATTCTGCCAGCAGATTTTGCTTTTTACAATTTGAAATCACACGAACCCCAAATTGCTGGTCATGTTTCATATCTTGTGCTTTTGAAAGGGCACAAGCATCTGTCGCAGTCATAACCCTTATTACATGAAAGCCTGCTTTTTCCATGGCGGTCCGTACATTTTTCTGCGTTATAATTTCCGGTATAGAAAGGGCAAGCACACAATCGCTTATCTGTGCAAATGCAGTTTTTTGAAGCTCCATTTTCAATTCCTTCATCAGAGCAATACAATATCGAATCGAACAAGGCTCCAGGGTAGAAGAAACTGCGCTTTCTGCTTCCTGCATAAAGTCTTCTTCGTCTGTGTTTCTCTCGTGAAGCATCCGTAATATCCGCCTGACTCATAACGGTGAAGATACGGAGCAGTTACTTTTTATCAAGGGTTCTCGCGCATTACGCCGACCAGTGCATGCGGGACATATGGCTCTTCGAGATAAGCAGTCTCATCCGGTGTCAGCTGTACACCGATGGCTTTGACGCCCTCTTCAATATGCGATACCTTTGTCGCCCCGACAACCGGAGCAGTTACTTTTGTGAGCAGCCATCCGAGCGAAATCTGGATTCTCGTCAGCCCCTTCTTCTTTGCAAGTTCACCGACGCGGTCGATAATGATGGCGTCTTTTTCTTTCGTCGCATCATACTTTCCTTTTGCGTACGTATCTTCCTGCAGCCGTTTGGAAAGCTCCGACGGTTTTTTTGCCAGGCGGCCGGAAGCCAGCGGGCTGTACGGTGTCAGTGCAATATTCTGATCCTTGCAGAACGGAACCATCTCGCGTTCCTCCTCGCGGAATAGCAGATTGTAATGTCCCTGAATCGAAACAAATTTGGCCCAGCCGTTCTTATCCGCAATATAATTTGCTTTTGCCAGCTGCCATGCGAAGCAGTTAGAAATACCGATGGCGCGTACCTTTCCTGCAACGACAGCTGAATTTAATGCCTCCATCATTTCTTCTACCGGTGTGTGATAGTCCCACATATGGCAGATATAAAGGTCAACATAGTCCATGCCAAGATTCGTAAGGCTGCGATCGAGAAGACCTAAAATATGATCTTTTCCGCTCACCCCGTCTGCAATTTCCTGCGGGCTGCGCGGGAAAAATTTTGTTGCGACAACGACTTCATCACGTTTTGCAAAATCGTTCAGCGCGCGTCCCAGATACTGCTCGCTGGTGCCGCTCTGATAACCGGCAGCGGTATCAAAAAAGTTTACACCAAGTTCCAGACCGCGTTTTAAAATCGCGCGGGAATGCTCCTCGTCCAGTGTCCAGGAATGTATGCCGCTTTTTGCATTTCCAAATCCCATACATCCCATACAGATTCTCGATACCTTTAAATCCGAATTTCCAAGTTTTGTGTATTCCATGAAAAAATCTCCCTGTGCGATGATGTACTCCCAGAGTACATGATTTCGTGCTTTTCTAAGATACTTCCATTGTAAAATCGGAATACAGATTTGTCCAATACTTGATGCAAAAAGAAGGGTATGTTCAAAAAGCATGAAGAACGAGAGAAAGAACAGGAAAAACATGTGAAGGAACATATACAAAATCAAGTGAAAGTCAGTTTTCTAAAAGTAAAAAGTCAAATCAGAACATTTTTTTTCATCCCGGAGTATGCTAAAATTTTTTTATAAGACAAAGACAGGATGTGCGAAAGCATGTTGCAGGGGTTTTTACGCACAATCCGGAAAAGAGGAAACATGAAGAAACAGTATTACTGCAATCCATTAAACATGGACTACCGTTACCAGTTTATCGAGGATATGAGAAGCGGCGAGGACAAGATTTCCCGCGAGGCCGCCGATCCGTCGATGATTTTATTTCAGGGAAAATATTATATTTTTGCATCCATGACTTTGAGCGTCTGGGTTTCGGAGGATATGGTTCACTGGGAGAGCCACCGTCTGCCGGACAGCCTGCCGCTGTATGACTATGCGCCGGATGTGCGCGTGGTCGGCGATTACGTGTATTTCAGCGCATCCCGTCGTGGCACGATCTGCGATTTTTACCGCACGAAAGATATCTTAAACGGTCCGTTTGAGCGTATTCCGGGAACCTTCGATTTCTGGGATCCGAACCTGTTTCTTGATGATGACGGAAAGCTCTATTTTTACTGGGGATGCAATAACGTGACTCCGATCTGGGGTGTGGAGCTTGAACCGGAGACGATGGTTCCAAAGACCGAGAGAAAAGAACTGATCTACGGTCAGCCGGAAAAAATCGGATACGAGCGCGTCGGAGAAAATCATTCCAAAATGCCGCTGAGTGAAGAAGAAGCTGTTGAAAAATTCAAAGAATTTCTGAAAGCACAGGGAAAAGATGCGGATCATCTGACGGAGGAGCAGATCGGGTTTGCCAAAATTATGTTCAGTCAGAGACCGTTCATCGAGGGCGCATGGATGACGAAGCATGACGGAACCTATTACCTCCAGTATGCCGGCCCGGGAACGGAATACAACGTTTACGGTGACGGTGTTTACGAGAGTGATTCCCCGCTTGGCCCGTTCCGTCTGGCAAAGAACAATCCATATTCCTATAAACCGGGTGGATTCCTGCGCGGTGCAGGCCACGGTTCGACGATGGAAGACCGCTATGGAAACTGGTGGCATACCGCGACAATGCAGATCAGCAAAAACCACGATATGGAGCGTCGCGTCGGCATCTGGCGGGCAGGTTTCGACAAAGATGGTGTCCTGTTCTGTAATCAGCAGTTCGGCGACTGGCCGATGGCGGTGGAGCAGGCAAAAGAAGACCCATGGGCAAAACCGGAGTGGTATCTCTTAAGCTATCAGAAAGCAATGACGGCATCGTCCTCGGAAGAAGGCAGAGAACCGTCGTTTGCGACAGATGAAAATATCCAGACCTGGTGGCGCGCAGCCGGAAATCAGCCGGGTGAGTGGATTTCGATGGATCTTGGTGAGGTAAAAGATGTCCGCGCCGTACAGATCAATTTTGCAGATGACAAAATCGATGCACCTCTGCCGGGCGAGCGTCAGGGCGAACGATATATCGACCCGAGCCAGCATAAGACCAGATGGCTGCTTGAGGCATCCGCCGATGGAACAAACTATTTTGTTCTGGCAGATAAATCAGACGCAGAAACCAATTTGCCGCACGATTTCATCGTAAAAGAAGAGGGTGTACAGATCCGTTATCTGAAACTCACTGTTTTTGAAGTGCCGTACAACCAGAATCCATGCATCTCCGGTCTTCGTGTTTTCGGCCTCGGCAACGGCGAAAAACCATCCGCACCGCAGTACCAGGCAGAGCGGACCGGAACTATGGATATGCGCATCACCATCGAGCCACAGACAGACGCTGTCGGATACAACGTCCTCTGGGGTTTTGCACCGGACAAGCTGTATCACAGCTGCATGACCTTTATGCCGGAGCAAAATATTGGAGCGCTGGTAGAAGGCGAAACGGTGTATGTGAGAGTCGATGCGTTTAATGAAAATGGAATTACGGAAGGAACCGTAAGGCCGCTTGCATGATACAATTATATTGAAAAAGCAGAAAAACAGCTCAGGTGCTCTTTGGAGAAATGAACATTAGAAATAAACGGATTGAACATAAGGAGTATTTATGGAAATACATGAATTACAGCAATTGCTGTCAGAAATGTCATTACAGGAAAAAATAGGACAGATGGTGCAGCTCACCGGTGTATACTTCGATAAAGAGGCAGTACTCACCGGTGTTGTTGGCGAACAGTTACCACCGGAATGGATCATTCAATATGCCGGTTCAGTGCTTGGAGTGATCGGTAAAGATAAAATTTATGATATTCAGAGCAGATATATGGAACAGCATCCCCATCATATTCCGCTTCTTTTTATGGCAGATGTTATCCATGGATGTCGGACGATTTTTCCGATTCCGTTGGGGCAGGCGTGTTCATTTCATCCGGAACTGGTGTCTGAGGCGGCTTCTATAGCTGCCTTGGAGGCATCTTCAGAAGGGCTCAGAGCAACATTTTCTCCTATGATTGATGTTTCAAGAGATCCCAGATGGGGAAGGATGATGGAATCCTTTGGAGAAGATCCATATGTAAATGGGATCATGGGAAAAGCAATGGTAGATGGCTATCAGCAGAAAGATGATGCCGGAATAGCGGCATGCCTGAAGCATTTTGCGGGTTATGGGGCAGTGAATGCAGGAAGGGAATATAATGATGTTGAAATATCCCAGCGGACATTTCTGGAACAGTATGTAAAACCTTTCCGTATGGCATTAAAAGCAAAGCCTGCTATGGTCATGACAGCTTTTAATGCTATTGACCGTAAACCGATAAGCGGAAATAAGGAACTTCTTAAAGGGCTTCTGCGGGATAAGGAAGGATTTGAGGGAACTGTAATTTCAGATTGGGGCTCCATAGGTCAGCTGGAAGAACAGGGAGTGGCAGCTGATATGGAAGAAGCAGCAATTCAGGCTTCCGAAGCCGGTGTAGACATTGATATGATGAGTCCTGCTTATATGCTGTGTCTGGAAAAACTGGTAGAAAGCGGAAAAATCCCGAAAGCGTTTGTTGATGAAAGTGCATTCCGGGTCCTGATGATGAAAAATCAGCTGGGGCTTTTTGAAAATCCGTTTGCCGGTCTTGGAAAGAGTGGAAAACTGACTCTGCATAACCGGGAAAAGGCATATCAGCTGGCGGGCGAAAGCTGTGTCCTTTTGAAAAATGAAAAGCTGCTGCCATTAAGCAGGAAGAAGAAAGTTATCTGGGCAGGTCCTTATACAGCGTCAAGAGAATTTTTAAGCCGCTGGTCAATTTTTGGAGAACATGAGGCAGTTGAAACAATAGAAGATATTTTACAAAAAAAGCAGATAGAAGCAGAATGTATTACAGGATGCAATATTCTTTCTGATGAAGAGTGTAAGGTATGGCAGGTGGAACAGGAATTGTCTGACAAGCCAAGGGATGAGCAGTGGCTGGAAACGATAACCCATGAAGATACGGTTGTATGTGTACTGGGTGAACATGAGTCCCAGTCAGGAGAGACTGCCAGCAGGGCATTTCTGACTTTGCCGGAAGAACAGCAGGTGTTATTTGAAAAAATAGCAGAACGTACAAGTAATATTGTGACTGTGGTAATTACAGGAAGACCATTGGACCTGCGGAGGATATCAGAAAGATCCAAGGCTGTCATTATGGCATGGAGACCCGGCACTATGGGAGCTGAAGCAATCATAGATCTTGTGTATGGCAGAATAAACCCTTCCGGCAAATTATCTGTGAGTATTCCATGGTGTGTGGGACAGGTGCCCATAAGCTACTGGGATGTAAAAACCGGACATATACTTACAGAAGATAATTCAGAAAATCGTTTTGCCAGCAGATATATGGATATCCCAAATACGCCGTTATATCCATTTGGCTATGGATTGTCCTATACAGAGTTTGATATTTCGGACATTGATGTGCAGACAGGACAGGATAAAAAAGTACATATACATTGTAATGTGTGCAATACAGGGAATGTTGCGGGAGCAGAAGTAGTCCAGTGTTATTATGAAACATTATATGCATCTGTAGTACGTCCAAAGAAAGAACTTGTCCGTTTCCGAAAGGTTTTCCTGGAGCCGGGGGAAAAGAAGGATGTAGATTTCTTTATTGACCAGGAAGAATTCTCATATTATGGCAAAAACATGGAAACCGTCAGCAGCGGAATGAAACTGCGTATCAGTATTGGAAACAGTAGTGACCACCTTGTTTCTGAGAACATTATACAAGTATAGGAAAAAAGAGACATGAAGGATTTTGAAAATGATTTGATTTATTATCCTAATCCGGACCCGGTCAAGGAACCGAGATTTATTTTAAATTCTGTAGATGAATTGGAAAAATCAGCAAAATACAGTGTTACCTGCAATGGAACAGAGCGAGTGGTATACCATACAGATTCGTTTGACTATGTTGTTGTAGTAGATAACGAAGCGTATGATCTGGAGATTTCAATCCATGCATCATATGAAAAACTTGAAATCCGTCCGTCCAGCTTTGGCATAGTTCCTTCTGTAAAAGGAGAAACAATCCATATCCATCTTGATGAACCGAGAAAGTTTACTGTAGAGACAGATGGTGGTCTTCATGATGCATTGTTTGTACTTTGCTCGCACAGGATTGAGAAACCGGCAGATACCACCATCTGCTTTGAAAAGGGCAAGGTATATAATGTAGGAGTTCTTACCTTAAAGTCCAATGATACGGTTTATATTGAGGAAGGTGCGGTTGTATCAGGGTGTGTATATGCAGACCACTGTGACAATATTTCCATTGTAGGAAACGGAATTATCAACGGAGCCTGCTGGCATCTGCCGGACAGTAATGCACACCGTTTCTTTATCTATGCCAAGTGGTGTAATAATGTACTCTTAAAAGGCTTTACGGCTGTAGACGGACCTTCCTGGCATGTAGTTCCTGCGGCGTGTGACCATGTTGTGATTGATAATATGAATATTATGTCGAGGATTGTAACGGGAGACGGTATTGATATTACGAGCAGCCAGGATGTAGAGGTAAAAAATTGCTTTATCCGTTCCACAGACGACAGTATCTGCATCAAATCCCAAAGATTGTTTGAAGATCCGTCAACGGTACGTGATGTAACAAAAGTGCGTGTTCACAATAACGTAATCTGGAATGCAGAACCCGGTAATGCCATAGAGCTTGGTTATGCCCTCCAGAGCGAAATCCACGACCTGGTATTTGAAGACTGTGACATCATACACTGCCAGTATGAAGGAAACATGGGTGGTGCGGCGATTTCCATACATCAGGCAGATGGAGGTCATGTTCATGATATACATTATAAAAACATCAGAGTAGAGCAGGCAGAACAGAAACTGTTCGATATTAAGGTTCTGCTTTGCAAATATACGGAACAGCTTGCCAAAGGAGAGATTAATGATATCTATTTTGATAATATCCAGGTGCTGAACGGAGATATCCCGGTTTCCGTGATCCGGGGGTACCAGACACCGACAGAAGAAGTACGTGTTCATGATGTCCATTTTGATAACATTACTTTTATGGGGAACAAGTGTGAAACCTGGCAGGATATGCGGCTAGTCACAGAACTGGCAAATGATATTTACGTCAACGGTGTCAGAACATGCAGACAGATGAAATTCTGAGAATATTACCATATAGGGAAGATTCAACAAATAATGGCAAGGATTCTCCCACCTCGATAGGTGGTGAGATGAATTGCAAATAAGAAAATTAACGGCAGTGGAGGGCGGAGAGAAATCGGTATCCCTACTGACATGAGGCAAACCACAGTCAGCATTCTGCTGACAAGTCAGACTCTGTGAAATTACCGACTGTGGATTGAAACAACTTCTTAAATGAATATAGTTTTTTCAATTATATTGACAAAGCAGAAAAACAGTTCAGGTGCAGAAATGCACTTGAACTGTTTTGACGTTAGGCGTATCAATGACTAATCCAGCCGACCTGAATGGATCAAGGAAAATTTTACACTTGTTGATTTACCGTTCTTTCTTCATCTCAAACACCAGCGCAATCGGTGCGGAGCCTCGTCTGTATCCTGCCGGGACAGTTATGCAAAGGCCGCCTTCGACTTCTTTGAATGCAACCTTTTCTCCGTTTTCCACCATACAGATCTCCGAAATCTTCGTCTCGGTATACGGTACGAAAATTTCTGCCTCTACCGATTCCTGTACCGTCGGATATAACCGGAATACATAGACAGAATCACCTTTCTGTGTGAACGAAAGGGTTCCGCTCTGGTACGGCGCGCAGACGCGGGTTCCGTAGATAGCATCGCCGAAGGTTTTCATCCACTGGCCAAAACCGTTCAGGCTGTCCCAGGCATCGACCGGGATGCGGCCGTCTGGCTGTGGGCTGACGTTCAGTGCCATGTTGCCGCCTTTGGCAACGATGTTGACAAGCATGCCGACAAGCTCACGCGGAGATTTATAATGATCGCCGTATTCGTACGTAAAGTCAACGCCGAGGGTAAGGCAGCTTTCCCATGGAACGTTCAGCGGTTCTTCCGGAATGCAGAGCTCCGGTGTCACGTAGTTTTCGTAAGCGCCGCCGATTGTACGGTCAACGGAGAGAATCCACGGCTGAATCTTACGTGCTTCCTCAACGATCTCTCCAAGCTCAATATCCTGGCCGTTGCTCTCAGAGACCCAGCCCGCGTCGAACCAGAGAATATCCAGCTTACCGTAATTCTCACAGAGCTCCAGAACCTGATTTTTTGTATATTCTTTAAAACGGTTCCACACGTTGGGATATTCCTTCGGATCGTAGGAAGGTCCGCGGGATGTCAGACCATCTTTTCTCAGATCTTCATTCCAGTAGTCCGGGCAGTGCCAGTCGGCTTTGGAAAAATAAGCACCGATGCCGATGCCTTTTGCACGGAATGCATCAAACATGGATTTTACGATATCCGCATTTTTATGTTCATGGAACGGGCAGTCCTCTGCAGTTGTTTTATAATCTGTATATTTGGTGTCCCAGAGGCAGAATCCGTCGTGATGCTTTGTGGTCAGAAGAAGATAACGGAATCCGCAGTCCTCTGCCATCTGCGCCCATTCCTCCGGCTGAAAGCGGACCGGATTAAACGAACGATTCAGGCCGAAATACTGTTTTTTAAAGGTTTCGCCGTCCGTCCAGTTTACCTGGTGGCGGGACCAGTCTGAATCCTTGTCGCTTAATGCCCAGGAGGCAACCATGCCGGGCTGGCAGTACAATCCAAAATGCATCATCAGCGCAAGCTTCTGATCCCGGAACCATTCGAGCTGCTGCAGAACAGCCGGATCGGTCGGACACACATACGTTTCAGCGGCGCTGTAGTTGTGGACACCCTGGGAAACAATTTCCTGTTCTGGATCAGAGGGCGCTTCATTGCCCAGGATATCGATGATCGGTTCCGTTGTTCTGTTTTGATCTTCGTGTTCTAAGTTCTCTGTGCTCATAAGAGAGTCTCCTTCTCGTCAAGATGAAATTCACACCAATACTCGAAAATACAGCCAGAACCCGTTAAAGAGCCGGTTTTGGCACTAAAATAAGAAAGAATCCTGCCCGGAGGGCTTTTTTCTGTAGAAAAAACCGCGGCGACCCGATGACGTGCAGGCGGCCGCGGATCGGACAGGAATCCTGTCCTCGAGATAGTGTGTGTACGGACTCCCGACACCGGGATATCCGTCTGTGTTGTCTATAGAATACCATATAAATGTTAAAAAGTCACCCTTTAAATTTAAACAAAATGTTCATAAAAAATCGGTAAAAGTGAACAAAAAGGATCATAAAAAAATCTAAAAAAATAACCCCTACGGGGGCTTGCAGGACGAATTTTAGCGTAGTAAAGTAAAAAAAAGAAAAAAACAGAAAACAAAAAGGAGGAGAATATTATGCATATGGCTGATGCGTTGGTTGCGCCTGCAGTGGCTGCAACAATGTATGTCTGTTCCGGCGGAGCAGCTGGTTTTTCTGTAAAAAAAGTACGCCTGGAGAGCGACCCGAAAAAGATCCCAGTGATGGGAGTGATGGGTGCGTTTGTCTTTGCGGCGCAGATGATTAACTTTACAATTCCGGGCACAGGATCGAGTGGTCATCTCTGCGGAGGGATGATGCTGACTGCATTACTCGGACCGTACGCCGCATTTTTAACAATGATCGGTGTGCTGCTGATCCAGTGTCTGCTGTTTGCGGACGGCGGTCTTCTGGCGCTTGGGTGCAACATCTGGAATATGGCGTTTTATGGGTGCTTTCTCGGCTATTTCCTGTTCTGGTGTCCGATGATGAAAAAGGGAATGTCGCGCGGAAAGATTGTAGGTGCTTCCATCCTTGGGTGCGTGGTGACGCTGCAGCTTGGTGCTTTCAGTGTGGCGCTGGAAACACTTGCATCCGGTATTACGGATCTGCCGTTTTCTGTATTTGTGGCAACAATGCAGCCGATTCATCTCGCGATTGGTCTTGTAGAAGGCCTGATTACAGCGGCCGTTCTGCTGTTCGTCTATGAAGCGCGTCCGGAGATGCTTTCGTGCAGCGAAGAAAGGGCAAAGAGCCGCTTTTCTTTCAAGAAGACAATTGCGATTTTAGACATCGCAGCACTGGTGATCGGCGGAGCTGTTTCTCTTGCGGCATCCTCCAATCCGGATGGACTTGAGTGGTCCATGGAGCGTCTGACTGGCTCGACGGAACTGGAAAACGACGGAACCGGCGCACATGCAACGGCGGAAGAAATTCAGGAAAAAACGGCACTTCTGCCGGACTATGGATTTAAAAATTCCGATTCCACATTTGGAACCAGCTTTTCCGGAATTGCGGGATCCGCAGTCGTTCTTGTTGTCTGTGTCGGTGCATGCTATGCATTCCGCTTCTTTAAAAAGAAAAAGTCATAAGCTGCACGGAACAGGAGAAAAATGAATAAACTTGGCAATGCATTATATGAAATTCATCATATGGACATGCTTGCGGCGAAAGACCAGTGGGTGAACAAAATTCATCCACTGGTTAAACTCGTTTTGACGATTGTTTTTCTGACCGTAACGATGTCCTTTCCAAAGTACGATCTGACCGGCCTGCTGCGCATGGGAATTTATCCGATTGTGCTCTTTATTGTCGGCGAAATTTCGTTAAGCGACAGCATCCGGCGGCTTCGGATTGTTCTGCCGCTCGTCTGTTTTGTGGGGCTGTTCAATCCGATCTTTGACCGTCAGGTAATCGGGCATATTGGTACTGCTCCGCTGACAGCAGGGATGCTTTCCATGGTGACGCTGATGATCAAAGGTATTTACAGCGTACTGGCGGCGTATCTTCTGATTGCGACAACATCCATCGAGAAAATCTGTTATGCACTGCGTCTGGTTCATATCCCTGCCATTCTGGTGACACAGGTGCTGCTGACGTACCGCTATGTCACGGTGCTTCTTGAAGAGGCAAACCGTATGACCCAGGCGTACAGTCTGCGCGCGCCGAATCAGAAGGGTGTTCATTTCAAGGTATGGGGAACACTGGCCGGCCAGCTGCTTCTGCGCAGCATGGACCGCGCAAATGAGGTGTATGAAAGCATGACTTTGCGTGGCTATCAGGGAGAATTTTACTATACAGCGAAGGAGCCGTGCAAAGCGAAGGACTGGCTGTATATGGGTGTGTGGCTTGTACTTTTTGCCGTACTGAAAGTAACGGGATGAAGCGCTGCGTGGGAAGACATCTATTTGCAACAAGTCGGAAGAAGTAGAAAAGCAACCTGGTGCAGTTGCCTGCACGCGGGAAGAGAAAAGAATTGTCGGGAGATATCAAAAATGAGCCATATTCACATCAATTTTGAACATGTTAATTATTCTTACGAAAAATCAGTCCCGATTCTGCAGGACATCACGTTTACTGCACACGAAAATGACAGCATCGGACTGATCGGCGCGAACGGTGTTGGAAAATCGACGCTGCTGAAACTTCTGGTGGGACTGAATCTGGACTACGAAGGCAGCATCCGTGTGGAGGAAATGCCGGTTGTAAAAGAGATGCTTCCCAAAGTGCGCGAAAAAATCGGCTATGTCTTCCAGGATTCCGACAGCCAGCTTTTCATGTCGACGGTATTTGAGGATGTTGCATTTGCTCCGCGAAATTACGGGCTGCCGGAGGAAGAGGTGGAAAAACGTGTAAACCATGCACTGAAACAGATTCACATCGAGCATCTGCGGGACAAACAAATTTACAAAATGTCGGGCGGAGAAAAAAAGATGGCATCGATCGCGACGATTCTCGCTATGACACCGGATATTATCCTGATGGACGAGCCATCGATTGCACTCGATCCCAGAAACCGCAGATCACTGATCCACATTCTGAACGATTTTGAACATCTGAAAATCATCGCATCGCACGATCTCGACATGATTCTGGAAACGTGCAGTCGCGTGATTCTGATGTCCGGCGGGTGCATTGTCTGCGATGGAGATGCAAAAGAAATTTTGACGAACCAGGAACTTCTCGAGGAAAATGGACTGGAACTGCCGTTCTGCCTGCAGAAGCCGGTGTGGTAGAAAAGGCCGAAAAAAACAAAAGAAAACAACACCCGGGGATATCTGAAATCAAAAAATCAGATATTCCCGGTTGTTGTTTTTAAAAAGAATCCGAAGGTCGAATCGGGATTCGGATTTCTGTTACAAATTTTTCTGGATCGCTTGTCATTCCGTTGTCAATTAAGGTGATTTCCTGCGATCGTCTGTCATAAAGATATCTCCAAAGAAAATTTATACAGCAGTACGAATCGGTTTCTTCTTTAAGTACCGAAACACCAGCAGGCAGATGATAATAGAGGTCAGAGATCCGCATGCCGTTGCAATGCCCATCGGGAACAGCGTGTCCGGGAACCAGATGGAAGTCAGATACACACCGGGGATTCTAACAAGCAGAATGGCAATGATATTGTGCAGGAAGGAAAATTCCGACCGTCCGCAGGCACAGAAATAGCCGCTGAAGGTGAAGTGGACTCCAGCAAAAATGCAGTCCCAGATATAACCGCGGATATACTGACCGCCGAGGCGTGCAACCTCCGCATCTGTTGTGAAAAGACCGACCACAGGAACGGAAATAAACTGAATCGTAATAGCGACGATCAGTCCGAAAACGACAGCAATCAGTGCAGCACACCACATGGTCTGTTCGGCACGCTTCTGCTTTCCAGCACCGATGTTCTGCGCGCCGAGCGCCGAAACAGTGGAAAGCATGGAAGATGGAATCAGGAACAGGAAGCTGATGATTTTCTCTACAATACCGACTGCAGCCGCTGCTTCCAGACCGCGCCGGTTAGCGATGATGGTAATGATGATAAAGGCGATCTGAATAAAACCATCCTGTAGGGCGATCGGAACACCGATTTTAAGAATCTGTCCCATTACAGCTGTCTGAGGGGAGAGATCCGACCGGGTAAGACGGATGCCGGTATCATGTTTGCGGATCGCAATCAGTGCCAGAATGACGCTGAGTGTCTGGGAAAGCGTGGTTCCAAGCGCGGCACCGGATGGACCAAGATGCAGGGCGCCCATAAAGAGATAGTCGAGTGCGATATTGGCCGCACATGCGACTGCGATGAAGTACATCGGGCTTTTCGAATCACCAAGTCCACGGAAGATGGAACTGATGATATTATACGCGGTGATGAATGGAATACCAATGAAACAGATCGTCAGATAAGCGACGGTGCCGGAAACGGCTTCGGATGGTGTGGACATCACAAGTACGATCGGCTTTACCAGAAGAAGCAGGATTACCATCAGCACGACGGAAACACCGAGAAATAAAGTGATGGTATTTCCTGTGCAGCGTGATGCCTGCTTTTTATCTTTTGCGCCGACGGCCTGCGCGATGCTGACAGTCGTTCCCATGGAAAGTCCCACGATGATAACGGTAATCATATGCATAACCTGACTGCCGATGGAAACGGCTGTTGTACCGGCCGCACCGTCAAACTGACCGATGATGAAAAGATCTGCCATGCCGTAGAGCGTCTGCAGAAAATACGATAAGAGATAAGGCAGCGAAAAATAGAAAATATTTTTCCAGATACTGCCGGTTGTTAAGTTTCGTTCCATGATAGGGAAACCTCCTGTTGTAGAATATTACGATTATAGTAAACCCTACAATAATTATAGAGTCAAGAATATAATTTTCTGCACTTTATAAAAATACTTTAGATTTATAAGTTCGAACGTTTTCCGTGTGCACTCCTTGACAAATGTTCAAAAAAGAACTATTATACAAAAAAGTTCAAAATAGAACAAATAAGAATATCAAGTTAAAAAAGAAGGTGAAAAAGTATGTTTGATGAACAATGGCAATTTGCAGTGGAGGTAGAACGAAAATACAACCAGTACCGAAAAAAGGTCATGGTGCGTTATGATCTGTCAGCTGCGGAAGTGGATGTTCTGCTGTTTCTTGCGAATAACAGCCAGTTTGATCTTGCAGTGGATATTGTGCGTGTGCGGAAAATGCAGAAATCGCATGTTTCACTGGCAGTGAACAAGCTGTGTGAAAAAGGATACATTCAAAAAGAAACAGATGCGGCGGATCGCAAGAAAGTGCATTTGAAGCTAGAAGAAAGTGCATCAGAAATTATCCGCTTTGGACAGGATTGCCAGAGAGCGTTTGGAGAATCGTTGTTTTCCGGAATTTCCAGAGAAGACAGGGAAGAATTTCTCAGATTATGCGAGCTGATTCGGAGGAACGTGACGGAAAAATAAAAACGCTGAAAGCCAGAGAGAAGAACATAATAGAAAAATAAGACAAAACAAAAACAGAAAGAGGAGGAAAACAGTCATCTGCCCCTAAATGGCAAAGTACAGGAAAAGTGCAACGGATCTAAGCGGATGACAGAAAAACTATGACAATAACACAACTTATCGTATGTATTGTGGCTGGTCTTGGCGCCGGCCTTGGCACGGGACTTGCGGGACTCTCCGCAGCGGCCGTTGTTTCACCGATGCTGATTACCTTTTTACACATGCCGGCTTATCAGGCGATTGGCATTGCGCTGGCATCGGATGTGCTGGCATCAGGAGTAAGTGCCTGGACTTATAAAAAGAATAAAAACATTGATATCCGCCATGGCGTGATTATGCTGATATCTGTTCTGATTTTTACACTGGTCGGCAGCTTCGTATCTTCGCTGGTGCCAAATGGAACCATGGGCGGATTTTCGAAAGTGATGACACTGTTTGTCGGACTGAAATTTATCATCCGTCCGATTATGACAACGAAAGAAGTACAGGCAAATAAATCAGAAAAACAGAAAATCCAGCAGTCGATTCTCTGCGGTGTTGTGATTGGATTTATCTGTGGATTTGTCGGAGCAGGCGGTGGCATGATGCTGCTTCTGGTGCTGACAAGCGTGCTCGGATATGAGCTGAAAACAGCAGTTGGAACGAGCGTCTTTATTATGGCCTTTACAGCTCTGACCGGTGCAATCTCTCATTTTTATATCGGCGGCGCGCCGGACATTCCAATTCTGATTGCCTGTGTCATCAGTACCCTGGTCTTTGCACAGATTGGAGCGAAATGGGCCAACGGGGCAAATGTGAAAATGTTGAACCGCGTGACGGGAATTTTGCTCTGTGCGCTGGGAGTGGTGATGCTGTTTTTCTAACTACGTCGACTGACACTTTAGAAGTTTTCAAATATGATTTAACCAAATCAAGGAAGTCCCTTGCTTCCATGGTGAAAAACAATAAGCAGCGAATCGGATTGAGAATATCTGCTGCTATATAGGAAAAAATCCTGTGGGACATGAACTGCCTCCCAATCTTCAAAATGGAAAGCGGAAGATTGAGAGATAGTTTAACGTCTTGCAGGATTTTTTCTATCATAAAACTATAGATTTTACGCAGATAACCTCAAAATCAGAAAATGGTGTACAACTGGATGAAAAATAAATCAGGATCTCATCGCACCATCCACGGAAAGAATTTCTCCGGTTACATACGAAGCCATATCGCTTGCCAGGAAGAGGAATGCGTTTGCAATGTCTTCTGCCTCACCAATTCTTCGAAGAGGAATGCGGTTGATGAGTGGATCAATCATTTCTTTTGGAAGTGCGGCAACCATATCGGTACGGGTGATGCCAGGTGCAACCGCGTTTACACGGATATGGAAAGGACCAAGTTCCCGTGCGAGGGACCAGGTCAGACCGTTGACCGCATATTTACTGGATGGATAGGCAACGCCGCCCGGCTGGCCGCAGATGCTGACCATTGAGCTGGTATTTAAAATACAGCCGCCGCCCTGTTCTTTCATAATAGCAACGGTTGGAAGGATGCCGTTCATCATGGCGTTGACATTTAGATCCATGACACTGGCAAAGCGCTCTGCGGTATACTTGTCAATTGGTGTACTGTCTGAGACACCGGCGTTGTTCACAAGAATATCGATTTTGCCGTATTTTTCTTTGACTTTGTTGATCTCATCTACCATGGCAGCTGCATCGGTCAGCTTTGGCCATGCACCGGAAACTTCCCAGTCCGGGTTTTCTTCTTTTAAAGATGCAACCGCTTTTACAACGGTCTCTTCCCGGGATCCGAACAGGACGACTTTCGCGCCGTTCTGCAGAAATTTGTGCACAATGGCATAGCCGATTCCTCTGGTTCCGCCGGTAACAATTGCAACTTTATCTTTTAACATCATACCATTCACCCGATCCCGTTTTTTTATATCAATGAAAACTGATTATGCAGGCTGTAGTTTTTATTTTTTTAACGATTCGGAGAAAAATGAATTTTGCATGAAAAATCATTTGACTTTGAATGACGATTCGTTTTGGAGAATACAAAAAACGGGATATTTCCTTTCTCTTAAATTTTGTTGCAAATCTTTTCCTTTATTATACGGGATATCGTTGGTGGACAGTCAATGCAAATTTTTTCAGAAATAAACAGCATTCTTTTCTCAAAAGCAGAAGATTTCTATGGAAAAAGAGAATTGTTACGTGGCTTTTTGAGGGAAAACAGGATATAATAGGAAACAAAAGTATACACCAGGTGTATGCTTTTATAAAATCAAAACGAAAAAAGCGGAAAAACAGAAAGAAAAAGAGTGAAAAAAAGAGAAACAGTCAGAATGCGGGGGAATGACTGGACAAAAGGAAAAACGGGGTGCAACAATGAGAATTCAGGAAGTAATCAAAAAAACAGGATTGTCCAGGAGGACGGTTTATTATTATATCGATCAGAAGATGATCTCGCCTGTTGTTGATGAACATAACGGTTACCATGATTTTTCAGAAGCAGATATTCAAAAACTTTTTATCATCCGCAAGTTGCGCGAGGCAGGACTTTCACTGGCGGATATCCGCGCGATTCTTCACAAGCCGCGCACAACACCATTTTATCTGCATAAACAGCTGAATGCACTCCAGTCGCAGATGCTTACCATTCAGCAGACGATCAGCGAAATGGATCGTCTGAGCGGACAGCTTCCTGTGTGCCAGTCGCTTGAACAGCTTGCGGGGATGCTTGCAGATACCGATTTTTGCCCGGAAGATCCTACCCGGAATCAGATGGAATCCCGGGATGCCCGGCTGCTGGCACAGTATTTGTGGATGGCATATCTGGATACGCCGGTTACGGAATATCAGCAGTTTTTGTGGCAGAAAATCACACAGCATACGATTGAGCACGCAGGTACGGATTTGAAAATGATGTCCCGTTATTTACAGTACATTTCTCCGGAGCAGATTGATGCGACGAATATCAACCAGTATCTGCGCAATCAGAAAATTATCTCTCTGACGGAGGAAGATTATCCGGGTTTTATGGAAGAGCTGAAAGTTTCTTTGCTTGCGTTTGCGGCAGATCCAGTACAGCAGGAAAAATGGCGTCTTCTTTATCAGCCGGTGATCCATCCGACGGCGTTGTTCTGTGTATCCGTGAGCGGATGGATGCGGGAATTTCATCCGGCATACCGCCGCTATTATGAAAACACGCACACCTGCTGCCGGATGCTGAAAGATTTTATGGACAGTGATGAGGGAGCAGCGCTGAATGCGACACTGCGGGAGGCATTCCAGGGAAATTGTGATGTGCGTACAGGATATTACGGAGAACTGGAAGTGGCGGCAACATTCCATAAAAGTATTTATGCATTGCTGCCGCCAGAGAAGATCCGAAAATTTCTGGAAGAAAATTCAGATGAAAAATGATCTGGTTTTAGGATTCTGTTTTTATCATTCGAAGCGAGGATGCCCGGGGAACAAGTGTCACCGGCAGTACAATTTTTTCCGGTTCCGCCGCAGGGTTTTCCAGTGCGGAAAGGAGAATCCGGCTGGCTTCCCGTCCGATGCTTTCAAAGTCCTGATGAATAGAGGTAATTTCAAGACTTCGGCTGAGACTCGTGTCATCAAAACCACAGAGGCAGAGATCTTCCGGAATCCTAAGGCCAATGGTACGGCAGGCGAGAAAGATGAGTTCGGCAACCTGGTCATTTTCTGCGAGAAGTGCAGTAATTCCATTTTGCCGCAGGGTAAGGAGCTGCTGTTGAAAAGGTGTGATTTCTGTTGAAAGGGCATCTTCTGTAGAAAGTGCATGTGGCCAGGTGATAAGCTGCCGGGAATCGGGCATGATTCCGACGGCTTTTATTTCGTGCAAAAATCCGCCGAAACGATCACGGACCGACGAGGTTTCGGAAAGGGGAGCTGTTGTGAAAAAGGCGATGTTGCGATGCCCTTGTTCCAGAAGGTGACGGGTGAGCTGCCGTCCGCCATCGTAATTGTCGCAGACAACATTGTTTAAATACGGACAGTCGGTCTGCTTGTCGATGATGACAACCGGGCGGTTTGCAAACAGGAAATCGTTTAACTGTTCCAGGTGGATATTGTCACGCTTGGGATAGTAGACAAGTCCGGCGATATTCTGAGAACGGAGCAGTTCCAGTGTGGCACGTTCCTTCGGAGAGGAAGAGCCGGTGATATGAATGCTTAAAAAGTATCCTTTTTCCGCCAGTGCGGCACTTAAGGAACCAATCGTTTCCGAAATGTTTCCCTGTGTTGTGGCAAAGGGAAGCAGCAGGGAAACCATTTTTGATTTGCTGTCGGTTTCTGATGCGGAGGAGGAAACCGGTGGGATTTTCTGCGAGACAAAGCTTCCAACGCCGCGTTTTCGATACAGGATTCCCTGCTGTTCCAGATCTTCAATCGCCCGCTTTGCTGTGATGCGGCTTACCTCATATTGCTCCGAGAGCATTTTTTCCGTGCAGAACACGGCATCGGAAGAAAACTGTCCGGTGCGGATGCGCTCTAAAAGAGCTTCTTTGATGATTTCATATTTGGGTTTCGTTATTCTTTTATTTCTATCCATGTCTGTAAAATTCCTCAAATAGTATGATTGGTGACAACTGTATTTGTAAAAGTGTGATATCGACTTGCTTTGTATTATAATCTCGGGAAAAAGATAAGTCAAACTAAAAATAATATATCAAATAAAAAGAAAATGATATAAAATCATGGAAAAACGTAGAAATACTTGACAGAAGCATTGCGTTTTTTTATGATATGATATATCAAATCAACACGGCAATACAGGAACAAGACTTAAATAGAAAGAGTTTTAAGTTTGAAAATCATTTTTATAACAGGAGGAAACACATCATGAAAACAACTGTTCATATTATTTCCCATTCCCACTGGGACAGAGAGTGGTATCAGTCTTTTGAAAAACACAGAATGAAACTGATTGAGCTGGTAGACAATATTTTGGAAAAAGCAGAGAACGATCCGGAATTTGGCGGATTTTTCCTGGATGGACAGACGATTGCCCTGGACGATTACCTGGAAGTGCGCCCGGAAAAACGCGAGCAGGTGAAAAAATGCGTCCGTGAAGGAAAAATCCAGACTGGCCCGTGGTACATTCTGCAGGATGAGTTTCTGACCAGCGGTGAGGCATGTGTCCGCAATCTTCAGGTCGGCATGCAGGAAGCAGCGCGTTACGGAGCGATCGGAAATGTCGGTTATTTCCCGGATGCATTCGGAAATGCGGGACAGATGCCGCAGGTGCTGAAGCAGGCGGGCATGGATGCGGTTGTGTTCGGACGCGGCGTAAAACCGATCGGACCGAATAATGAGGTAACCGGAGGACAGTATGAGTCCACGTATTCCGAAATGATGTGGGCATCCCCGGACGGAACGAAACTGCCGGGTATTTTGTTTGCAAACTGGTATAACAACGGAGTGGAGATTCCGGTGGATGAGGCAGAAGCAAAAGTTTACTGGGACAAAAAACTGGCCGATGCGAGAAGATTTGCGGCAACACATCAGCTTCTGATGATGAACGGATGCGACCATCAGCCATTGCAGAAGGACATTACCGAGGCAATCCGTGTCGCACGGAAACTGTACCCGGACATTGAATTTATTCATTCGGATTTCAAAACCTATGTAAAGGCAATGGAAAAAGAAATTTCCGAGAATTTCTCTACGGTAAAAGGCGAGCTGACAAGCCAGGAAACAGACGGAAGATGGACACTGGCAAACACCGCTTCCTCCTGGATGGGACTGAAAGTGGACAACCGTGCCGGCGAAACAGCGCTGGAGCGGAAAGCAGAACCGGCGGCAGCCATGGCAGAGGTGCTTGGCAAAGCATACCCGGAAGACCAGATGATTTACAGCTGGAAAAAGCTGATGCAGAATCATCCGCATGACAGCATCTGCGGCTGCAGCGTCGATGAAGTAAATGAAGAAATGAAAACCCGCTTTGCGAAGAGCAGACAGGTGGCAGATGCGATTTACGATGAGAGTGTAGAATACCTGACCGATCAGGTGAATACCGCGGCACTTCCTGGAAACAGTGAAAAGATTCCATTCGTTGTATGGAATACTTCCGGGAATGCGAAAAAACAGGTCATTGCAAAAGAACTGCACCTGTTCCGCGATTACAATCTGTTTGTATGGGATGGTTATGAGGCGGCCGAGGCGGTAGAAATGCCAAATCTGGTGCTTCGCGATGCAAACGGAAATGCAGTTCCGGCAAAAATCGAAAATGCAGGAATTTCCTTCGGATACGATCTGCCGGATGACCGGTTCCGTCAGCCATATATGGCAAAGAAGGTGCTGGTAACGTTTGAGGCAGAAGTTCCGGCGATGGGATATGCAACATATTATCTGGAGCAGGCAGAGCCGGATCAGAACCAGGAAACCTCTGCAGATTTTGCGAATGAGCGCGTTCTGGAAAATGAAAACCTGAAAGTTACGGTCAATGAGGACGGTTCCTACCAGATTCTGAATAAGGAAACCGGAAGAACGTATGAAAATCTGGGATTCTATGAAGATACCGGAGATATGGGAAATGAATATATTTATATTCAGGACTCTGGAAAACAGACAATCACAACGAAAGGCATGAAAGCTGAGATTCGCTGTGTGGAGAAAAATGCATTCCGCACGGTAGTTGAGATCTGTCACGAAATGATGATTCCGTCTGGTATGGGAGAGGAACTGCAGAGACAGCGTGAGATGTGTATTGACCCATATACGCGTGTGGCAAACCGTTCGAAGGAACTGGTTCCGATGGAAGTAAAGACGGTTCTGACACTGGAAAAATCGGGAAAAGGCCTGCACGTTGCAACGACAATCTGCAATCAGGCAAAGGATCACAGAGTCCGCGTTGTAATGCCGACGGGTCTGAATACGTCTACGCATCTGGCAGATTCTGCCTTTGAGGTTGTAAAGAGAAATAACCGTCATAATGATACCTGGACGAATCCCTGCGGATGTGAAAGACAGCAGTGTTTTGCTGCAATGGAAGATGAGACAAATGGTCTTCTTGTGGCAAACCGCGGATTGTATGAATATGAGGTTCTGGCGGATGAGGAGAATGCGATTGCGGTAACGCTGCTTCGCTCCGTTGCGGAGATGGGTGACTGGGGTTATTTCCCGACGCCAAAGGCGCAGCAGATCGGAACGTTTACCCTGGAGTTTGAAGTTGTGCCGTATGCAGCCGGTAAGACGGGCGAGGCATTTACCGAGGGTTACGCATTCCAGCAGGATCTGACAGCAGCACAGGCCGGTCTTTCGAAAGCATGGCTCAGAAAGCCGGGTCAGGTAAAACCGGAACTCGTATCGGGCGAGATGCCGCTGGAAATGAGCTTCCTCCGCTTTGAAGGGGAAGGAATTCATCTGACGGCGTTTAAGAAGGGACTTGAGAAGAACGATCTGTTTGTGCGGTTTGTGAACAATATGCCGCAGGATGAGGTACTTTCCTTCCGAAAGGAGAGCTGGATGAAAGAGGTTTACCGCAGTAATGTAGTGGAAGAGAAGGGTGAGGTACTTTGCCCGGATGAGAACGGGGTGTATCATGTGACACTCCGGGAGTTTGAGATTGCGACGTTTGGGGTTGTGAAATAACGGCTGGCGCGTGAGCTGGGAGTGAGAACGGGAGGAAAGTCTGGATCCGCCTGAAGGGCGGATCGGCGCAAGATGGTTGAAAAGAATAGGATGGAAAAAGCAAGAATGTGCTGGACTTTAAAGGGGACAAGTTATATGCTGGAAATATGAGAAAAATTTCCAAAGGAGGGTTTTTAAGATGCAGAAATGGACGAGCAGGATTGAGACCCCGATCAAGGCAGAGCTGATTTGTTATGATGTGAATGGAATTCATATTGTGTTTGGGGTGACGGAAGAGAATCAGCTGAAGCTGTTTCATTTTTCACATGCACCGTTTGACGCGGAGAATCTTTGCCGGAAGCCGGATGGAGTGTGGATGATGGAAGGAATGCGGGAAGCTCAGATTAAGGAGAGCTTCCAGCTGGTGCAGGTGAATTTTTCGGGGTATAACCGGCCGTATGAGAAGCATGGAAATAAGTATATTGTGACGGCTCCGGGATTTATGTTGAAGTTTGATTCCATTTCCGAGGAGAGAAATGGGAAGGGTGATGTGCTTCGGATTGTGCAGTCGGATGATGTGACGGGCGCGAAGGTGGAGTCTGTGATGCAGTTTTTTGATGGGATTCCGGTTGCGAGAATGTACAATACAGTGACGAACGAAGGAAAGGAAGACCAGACACTGGAGTACATTTCGAGTTTTAGTTACTGGGGTATTGAGAAGGAACAGAAAGAGGGAATTCCAGAGCTTGTCAGCTCGGATGACAAGATGTCGATGGTTGTGGTTCACAATGGATGGCAGAAGGAGCTGACGGTGAAGAAGTACCGGTTTGCAGATCTTGGCATGGCGCAGACGCAGCCGCATAATTATCAGAGAACTTCGAAGACGATTGAGATTACGAATACGGGCAACTGGTCGGCGAAGGAATATGTGCCGATGGGATATATTGGAAACAGTGCGGCAGATTCGAGTCTGTTTTTTGAGATTGACCACAGTGGTTCCTGGCATTATGAGATCGGAGATCAGAACTGCCATTTTTATCTGGCGGTGAGCGGTCCGACAGAGATTCAGTCACACTGGTCGAAGAACCTGAAGCCGGGAGATTCCTTTACAACGGTTCCGGTGGCTGTCGGCGTAGGTCCTGATGATTTCGAGGAAGCGATTGGTACTTTGACGAAGTACCGCAGAAAGATCCGCCGTCCGAACAAAGATAATGAAAATCTGCCGGTTATTTTCAATGATTATATGAATTGTCTGTTTGGAGATCCGACCACAGAAAAAGAGTTCCCGCTGGTGGATGCGGCAGAGAAGGCCGGATGTGAGTATTTTGTCATTGATGCCGGCTGGTATGCGGACGGCAACTGGTGGGACAGTGTCGGTGAGTGGCAGGAGAGTAAAAAGCGCTTTCCGAATGGAGTGCGTGAGGTGACGGATTATATTCGTTCGAAGGGCATGATTCCTGGTGTCTGGCTGGAGCTGGAGGTTATGGGTATCAACTGTAAGAAGGCTTCCATTCTGCCGGATGAGTGCTTCTTCCTGCGCCACGGCAAGCGTGTGTATGACAGAAGCCGTTATCAGCTGGATTTCCGTCATCCGCTTGTGATTGAGCATGTGACCGAAGTCATCGACCGTGTGGTACGGGACTACGGTGTCGGCTATATCAAGATGGACTACAATATTGAGCCTGGTATTGGTACGGAAGTGGATGCAGACAGTTTTGGAGACGGTCTTCTGGAGCATGAGAGAGCGTATCTGGCATGGCTGGATGGCATCTACAAAAAGTATCCGGATCTTGTCATTGAGAACTGCTCGAGCGGCGGTCTTCGGATGGACTATGCGATGCTGGCGCGAAACAGCATTCAGTCGACCAGCGATCAGGAGGATTACCGCAATTATGCGACGATTTCGGCGAATGCAGCCATCGGCGTGACGCCGGAGCAGGCGGCAATTTGGTCATATCCGCTGCGGGACGGCACAAAAGAGGAAGTTATTTTCAATATGGTCAATGCGCTGCTGCTTCGTATTCACCAAAGCGGCCATCTCGCAGAAATTTCGCCGGAGCGGTTTGAACTTGTAAAAGAGGGAATTGACTGCTACAAAGAGATCCGCAGCGGCATCAAGGACGGCGTTCCGTTCTGGCCGATGGGATGGGCAGACAATGAAGAAAAACACCTCGCAGCCGGAATCCGTGTGCCGGGAGATGTAATTTATCTTGGTGTGTGGAGACGCGGCGGAGAGGCCGGTTTTGAGGTTCCGCTTGACCGTGCATTCCCGGGAAAAGAGCTGGAAGTAAGCTGCATTTACCCGAAGGCCTGCGGCGATGTGTTCCATTACGATGACTACAGCAAGACGCTGCAGATTCACTTCCCGGAGACGTATATGGCGCGTCTGTTTCAGATTAAAGTGAAATAAAGTTACATAAATCCCCGCCCGCGGAATAAATTGTATCGGAGTGTATCTGATAGGATTTTTCTGGGGAGGGGATTTTTTGCGTTTTCTTTCGGCGCTTTCAGATCTGATGGTTCCCGTGCTGATTTTTTATGTGGTCGGACTGGGGCTTTTGATGAAACAGGATGTGTTCGGCGATTTTCTGAACGGGGCGAAGGACGGCATGCGGACGGTGATCGGAATTGTGCCGACCTTAATCGGGCTGATGGCGGCGGTCGGCGTGCTGCGGTCATCGGGATTTCTGGAGGAATTTGGAAAACTGCTTGGAACCGTGCTGGAACCGGCGGGAATCCCGTCTGCGCTGGTACCGCTCGGTGTTGTGCGTCTCTTTTCCAACAGCGCGGCGGTGGGTCTTCTGCTGGATCTCTACAAAGAGGCGGGCTGTGACTCCTTTGCCGGACGGGCGGCATCGATTATGATGTCGTGCACGGAGACGGTTTTTTATACCATGGCAGTCTATTTTGGCGCGGTGCAGATCAAAAAAACACGGTACACATTGGCGGGCGCCTTGTTCTCTTCTCTTGTCGGAATGGCGGTCAGTATTGCCCTGGCAAAGGGAGTGTAAGGATCTTTTCTAATCATACCAGTGAAATGTGTTGACATTTCCATCCAATTGGAATAAGATGGAACCAACTTAAAACATACAAACTCAATAGGAAATAAGGAAATAGAGAAAAGAGCGCAAAAGTAAGGAGGAAATCAACGATGGCAAAGGTATATGACAGCATTCTGGATCTTGTGGGAAAGACACCGCTGGTAGAGTTGAAAAGAATTGAAGAAAAAGAAGGACTGCAGGCGAAACTGATCGCAAAGGTAGAATCCTTTAACCCGGCAGGTAGCGTAAAAGACCGTATTGCAAAAGCGATGATCGAGGACGCTGAGGCAAAAGGTCTCTTAAAAGAAGGCTCGGTTATCATTGAGCCGACCTCCGGAAACACTGGAATCGGACTGGCAGCGGCAGCAACCGTAAAAGGCTATCGCATGATCCTTACCATGCCGGAGACAATGAGTGTGGAGCGCCGCAATATTGTAAAAGCATACGGCGCAGAAGTTGTTCTGACCGATGGAACGAAGGGAATGAAGGGTGCAATCGAGAAAGCCGATGAGCTTGCCAAAGAGATTCCGAACAGCTTTATCGCAGGCCAGTTTGTGAACCCGGCAAACCCGGCAACCCACAAAAAGACAACAGGACCGGAGATCTGGGAAGACACCGACGGAGAGGTTGATATCTTTGTTGCAGGTGTCGGCACCGGCGGAACCATCACCGGAACGGGTGAATATTTAAAAGAGAAAAAACCGGAAGTAAAAATCGTAGCAGTAGAACCGGCATCCTCCCCGGTACTGTCCGACGGCGTTTCCGGACCGCACAAAATCCAGGGAATTGGCGCAGGCTTTGTGCCGGATACCCTGAACACCAGCATTTACGATGAAATCATCAAAGTAGAAAATGAGGACGCTTTCGAGACCGGAAGATATCTGGCAGCCGAGGAAGCGATTCTCGCAGGAATTTCCTCCGGAGCAGCTCTGTATGCGGCGATCCAGCTCGCAAAACGAGAGGAAAATAAAGGCAAAACCATCGTTGTGCTCCTGCCGGATAACGGAGACAGATACTATTCCACAGCCCTATTTGCCAAATAAAAGGGAACAGCTTCAGATTTTAAAATAATAGATATCAGCGAACACTGCCATCCGCGGCATTTTCTCTCCACCGCGAATGGCAGTTTCGCATATTAATTTATACCAGAAAGGGAACTTTACTTATGACATTACAACAGCTTCGCTACGTAATTCGGGCCGCAGATTCCAGATCCATGAATGAGGCGGCAAAGGCACTCTATATTTCACAGCCGAGTCTCTCCGGAGCAATCAAGGAGCTGGAAAAAGAGATTGGAATTGAGCTGTTCAAGCGCAGCAGCCACGGAACAGTACTGACCCCGGAGGGCGAGGAGTTTCTGGGTTACGCACGTCAGGTCACAGACCAGTATCAGCTTCTCGAGAACCGCTATATTTATCGCACCAAGGGAAAGAAAAAATTCAGCGTGTCGATGCAGCATTACAGTTTTGCCGTAAAGGCGTTTGTGGAGCTGGTGAAGCAGTTTGGTATGGATGAGTACGAGTTTGCGGTTTATGAGACGAGAACGTACGATGTGCTGATGGATGTAAAAAACTTCAAGAGTGAGCTTGGGATTTTGTATCGGAATGACTTTAATGCGAAGGTGCTGAACAAGCTGCTGAAGGATAATAACCTCGAGTTTCACGACCTGTTTTCCTGCGGAACGTACGTCTATCTATGGAAAGATCA
Source organism: Blautia sp. TM10-2 (assembly GCF_003480845.1). Classification (NCBI taxonomy): domain Bacteria; kingdom Bacillati; phylum Bacillota; class Clostridia; order Lachnospirales; family Lachnospiraceae; genus Blautia; species Blautia sp. TM10-2. Next base: position 93,066 of record NZ_QUJZ01000014.1, read on the forward strand.
TCCGCTTGCGGATCAGGCGGAGATCACCATGGAGGAGCTGAAGGAATATCCATGCCTGTCATTTGATCAGGGAAGCAACAATTCGTTCTTCCTGGCAGAGGAAGTGCTTTCGACGTATGAATATAAGAGAATCATTAAGGCAAATGACCGTGCGACCATGCTGAATCTGATGGTCGGACTGAATGGTTATACGCTTTGCTCCGGCATTATCTGTGAGGAATTAAACGGCAGTGACTACCGCGCTGTGCCGCTTCACGCGGAGGAAAACATGATGATCGGTTATATTTCCAGGAAGGGTATGTCGATCAGCGCACTGGGACAGCAGTATTTGGAAGAAATTCGGAAATATAAGGAGCTTGTGCTGTAAAAAAGGAGAAACAAGAAGACTTTAACCGAATCAAGTAAGTCCCCTGCTTCCATTGCGAAAAGCAATAAGCAGTGGGTGGGGACTTGCTTGTATCAGGAGTGGTACAAGCCACTCCTGATAAGCTGCGAAGCAGCTATTCGGTTATGAGCAAGTAGCGAAGCGGATTGCGAATATCCGCTTTGACTCTCTGGAGTGTGTTTGAAAAAGGCTTTTCGCAAGCTGCGAGTCCCATCTTGTGGAGATGAATGGCGTTTGTTATCTTGTTTTATGTAGCATGATTGGATATAGAAATTTCAGAAGAAAAAATATTGGCGATAAAGAATAGCTATAGGAAAACCCTATAACCAGCCATCAATTTTCTATATTGGACAAAGCAGAAGACTGTCGCTATAATAATCCTTGTAAACAGATAGGAAATATCACCAAAACGAGAGGAAGCGAAGTGAATGAGAGCAGTTTTCGCAGAGAATCGAATTGTGATCTATGATGTCATGTGTTGCAGTGTAAGCAGATAAAACCGAAAGAAAACGGAGCCGCATTGCAGCATGGACAAAACAAGATGGCAACCGGTTCCGATAAATAATAGAAAATCGAACATGAAAAGAAATAGAAAAACGAAAAACAGAACAGGAGAATACAATCATGAGCAAAAAAACAAGAGCAGAAAGAAATCTTAAATTTGAAACCTTACAGCTTCACGTAGGACAGGAAAATCCGGATCCGGCAACCGGAGCAAGAGCAGTGCCGATCTATCAGACCTCTTCTTTTGTATTCAACAACTCCGATCACGCAGCAGCAAGATTCGGACTCCAGGATGCAGGAAACATCTACGGCCGTCTGACCAACCCGACCGAGGACGTTTTCGAGCAGAGAATGGCAGCACTGGAGGGCGGCGTTGCGGCACTTGCAGTAGCTTCCGGAGCAGCAGCTATCAACTACACCATCATCAACCTGGCACAGAAAGGCGACCATATCGTATCTGCAAAGAACATTTACGGTGGTTCCTACAACCTTCTGGCACACACCCTTCCACAGTACGGCATCAGCACCACATTTGTTGATGTATTCGATCTGGATGAGGTTCGCGCAGCCGTTCAGGAGAACACAAAAGCAATCTACATCGAGACGCTTGGAAACCCGAACTCCGATGTGGTAGATATCGAAGCACTCGCAAAAATCGCACATGAGAATAAAATCCCGCTGGTTGTAGACAACACCTTCGCAACTCCGTATCTGGTTCGCCCGATCGAGTACGGCGCAGATATCGTTGTACATTCCGCAACCAAATTTATCGGCGGTCACGGAACTACCCTTGGCGGTGTGATCGTAGACAGCGGTAAATTCGACTGGGAAGGATCCGGCAAATTCGCATCCCTGACCGAGCCAAACCCGAGCTACCACGGCATCAGCTTTACAAAAGCAGTTGGACCTGCTGCATTCGTTACAAAAGTACGTGCGATCCTTCTGCGTGATACAGGAGCAACTCTTTCTCCGTTCAACTCTTTCCTGCTTCTGCAGGGACTTGAGACACTGTCTCTCCGTGTAGAGCGTCATGTAGAGAACGCGCTGAAGGTTGTAAAATATCTGGAGAGCCAGCCACAGGTAGAAAAAGTACATCATCCGTCTGTATCCGAAGATCCAAAGCAGCAGGCACTGTACGCAAAATACTTCCCGAACGGCGGCGGTTCCATCTTCACCTTTGAAATCAAAGGTGATGCACAGAAAGCAAAAGATTTCATCGACAATCTGGAGCTGTTCTCCCTGCTGGCTAACGTTGCCGACGTAAAATCTCTGGTGATCCATCCGGCAACCACTACACACAGCCAGTGCACCGAGGAAGAACTGCTGGATCAGGGAATCAAACCAAACACCATCCGTCTTTCCATCGGTACCGAGAACATCGACGATATCATCGAGGATCTGGATGAGGCATTTGAGGCAGTTCAGTAAAAAGGATACAAAGCAAAAGAGAATATAAAAAAGCATACAAAAAAAAGAAGCGTGTTGGAAAAAAACAAACATGCTTCTTTTTTGGACTTAGATAAACCGCATGGGAAATTATGATGCCAGAGCGTATTATGAATCGAATGCCAGTGCCAGTACATGACGCTGTTTGCACCGGAGGCAAGATGGCTGTAAGCCTGCTGGCGGAGCTGGCCCTTGTATGGCGTCCATCCTGGAAATCCCTGTGCCTCGGTTTCCATAACAAGATAGTTGTCGTTTTTCAGAGAACGAATCATATCACCGCCAAACGCGATTTCCGCACCGGTCAGATCGTCCTGGATCGGATGGTAAATATCGGTTCCGGCGATCGTCAGACATTTTACCAGCTATTTTTGTTTTTGCCTGCTATTAACCATAGGTCTGTCTCATGCTGCGTCAGCGTTACGCCGCTGGCATGTTTGAAAGCACCAGAAGCGTGTTTTTATACGGGATTTTGAATAAAAAAGACAAATGATTTCAGCGTCTGTGCAGAGATATTTCCCGGCTTTTTTGATGCTTTCATTTTGAGCGGATACGCGGCACCGATCACAAGAGGCGGTGCGTCGCGCAGAGGAACGGCGGTGACGTTTGGGTGGTGGAACAATGCAAAGTTACTCCCGGCAAACAGGCTTAAGGCTTCGCCGACTTCCACGGAGCTTATTATGGATTCCAGGCGGGCAGTGCGCAGGATGTGCGGTTTTTGGTCTGCCTTTTCAAATAGTTGCATACAGAGCTGATAAATCGAGGTATAGGGATGCATAAGAATCAGAGGTTCTCTGGCAATGTCAGCGATTGTCAGGGAAGATTTTTCTGCAAGCGGATGATCGATGGGGAGCATCACACAGAGACGATCCTTTGCGAGAGGTACAAAGTGATATTTCTGCGGTGAGATCATGGAATCCCGTGCAATGACAAGATCAAAACGACCGGACTGCAGACCGTCCATCAGCTCGTTTTCTTCACACTCTTCCAGCATCAGTTCAACCTCCGGATGCGTATGTGCGAAAGCGCGGATGCGGGAGGTGAGATGATACTGCGTCAGAAACGGAAGAGAGCCGACGCGGAGCGGCTGGCATTCCGACTCTTTAAAGTGGCGCATTTTCTGCAGCATCTGATGATACTGGCGGGAGAGCTCTGAGGCTTCCTGGCAGAACAGCTCGCCTGCCGGAGTCAGAACCGCCTGGCGGCGGGTGCGGTCGAAGAGGGTGAGATTCAGTTCGGATTCCAGCTTCTGGATCTGCTTCGAGAGCGTGGACTGTGCGATATGAAGATTTTCTGCAGCTTCTAAAAAAGTGTCGCATCGGACGGTCATCAGAAAAAAGTCGATCTGTTCCATGGTCATAAGAGAGAACCTCCTTTTGAAAATCATTCTATTTCATTCATTCCATTCTGGAAACAATTGTACCACAGATCGAATTGATTCCACAAAGGTTTTTTTTTAAAATAAAAAAGGATAAAACATGCAGCAGGGAAAGTGGATGGAGAGGATCCGATGGATTTGCTGGCTGAATGGAGTACAAAAAAGAACATTCTATGAGACAGTTTTGATTTGGGGAATAAGGAGAATGATTATGGCTGAAAAAGTAAGAGATCTGCGCAGTGCGCTGGAACGATTGAAAAATATGCCGGGACAGCTTGCCGAGACGGATGTTGCAGTTGATCCGATGGCGGAGCTTGCCGGAGTTTACCGCTATGTCGGCGCGGGCGGAACGGTAAAACGTCCGACGAAAGAAGGACCGGCAATGATTTTCCGCAATATCAAAGGCCACCCGGACGCAAGTGTTGCGATCGGTGTCTTGGCGAGCCGGAAGCGTGTGGCTGCACTTCTGGACTGTGAGCCGGAGAATCTTGGGAAAATGCTGTATCACAGCGTGGAAAAGCCGGTTGCACCGGTGGAATTTCAGGGTGCGCCGCCGTGTCAGGAGGTTGTGCATCTGGCGACGGATCCCGATTTTGATCTGAACCGCCTCGTCCCGGCACCGACCAACACGCCGGATGACGCAGGCCCGTACATCACGCTTGGCATATGTTACGCTTCCCACCCGGATACCGGGCTGCACGATGTGACGATTCACCGTCTCTGTATTCAGGGAAAAGACGAACTTTCGATTTTCTTCACGCCGGGTGCACGCCATATCGGCGCGATGGCAGACCGTGCGGAGGAGCTTGGCCAGAAACTGCCGATTTCCATCAGCATCGGCGTCGATCCTGCGATTGAGATCGGTTCCTGCTTTGAGCCGCCGACAACACCGCTTGGTTACGATGAGCTTTCGGTTGCAGGTGCGCTGCGGAAAGAGCCGGTGGAACTGTGCCATTGCGTTTCGGTAAATGAGATGGCAATTGCGAATGCAGAGTATGTGATCGAGGGCGAGGTTATCCCGGGCGTGCGTGTGCAGGAAGATCAGAACAGCCACACCGGTTACGCCATGCCGGAATTTCCGGGTTATACCGGGCCGGCGAGCGATCAGTGCCGCCTGATTAAAGTAAAAGCGGTAACACACCGGCGAAATCCGATCATGCAGACCTGCATCGGACCAAGCGAGGAACATGTTTCCATGGCGGGCATTCCGACGGAAGCAAGTATCTACGGCATGGTAGAAAAAGCAATGCCGGGACGACTCCAGAATGTGTACTGTGGTTCTGCGGGCGGCGGAAAATATATGGCTGTTCTTCAGTTTAAAAAGCTTGGTCCAAGTGATGAGGGAAGACAGCGTCAGGCGGCGCTGCTGGCTTTTTCTGCATTCAGTGAACTGAAACATGTATTTCTCGTGGATGAGGACGTGGACTGCTTCGATATGAACGATGTTCTTTGGGCAATGAACACACGGTTCCAGGGCGATGCGGATATCATCACGATCCCAGGTGTCCGGTGTCATCCGCTCGATCCGTCAAACGATCCGACGTGTTCGCCATCGATCCGCGATCACGGAATTGCATGCAAGACAATTTTTGACTGTACCGTGCCGTATGATCAGAAGAAAAGATTTGTGCGGGCGAGGTTTCTGGAAGTTGATCCGAAACACTGGCTGGACGAGGAATAAAAGCATGTTTTGCAAAAAAATGTTATATTGTGTTCTAAAAAGTATATTTTGTCAAAAAAGGAGAGTAGCCTGGTATGCTGAAATTTGAGAAAAATCATTATACCATAGAAGAAGTAACACTGTGTGGGGAGACGGTCCGGTTTCGGGCGTTCCGTGACCTGGTTTATGTGGAAAAACCGGTCAATGTGGAGTTTCAGAAAATGAATCTCTTTGTGCCGGAGAGTTATTATGAGGGAACGTCCATCAACGGTTACGATTTACTGAGCGCGCCGGTTTTCATGCCGAATACTGTTGGCGGCTATATGCCGGGTCCGGCGGACGAGCCGGGAGCGAATCCGTTTTTACAGGGAAAACCGAATACGATTTTCCGCGCCTTACAGCACGGCTATGTCGTAGCATCTCCAGCGATCCGCGGCAGAGTGCAGAAGGGTGAGGACGGTCATTATAATGGAAAAGCACCTGCGTGCGTAGTGGATTATAAAGCGGCTGTGCGGTATCTTCACTTTTTGGCGGATGAGCTGCCTGGCGATGAAAATAAAATCATCACCAACGGAACGAGTGCCGGCGGCGCACTGTCATCCCTGATGGGAAGCACGGGAAACCACCCTGACTACGAGCCGTATCTGCAGGCGCTCGGCGCAGCGGATGCTGGGGATGATGTGTTTGCGGCCTCCTGTTACTGCCCGATCATCAATCTGGAGCACGCGGACATGGCGTATGAGTGGGAGTTCTGCGGTGTGAACGATTTCCACCGCGCCAACATGAAAATGGACGAGGGCGGCCGCCCGGTTTTCACACCGGTGGACGGCGAGATGACGGAAGAGCAGATTCGCGTATCTGTTGAGGAAAAAGCCCTGTTTCCGGCGTATGTGAACAGCCTTGGATTAAAAGACGAAAACGGAGCTCCGCTGACGCTCGATGCGGACGGCGAAGGTTCTTTGAAAGAGTATGTCAAACACATTGTGATGGAATCCGCACAGAGAGCGCTTGACGGCGGCGTGAATTTAGCGGATAAAACGTGGCTGACCATCGAAAACGGCAAAGTGCAGAGCATGGATTTTGCGGCGTATGTCAAAGACATCACCCGCATGAAAACCGCACCGGCCTTCGATGCGCTGGATCTGGAAAGCCCGGAGAATGATCTGTTTGGAAATGAGATGACGAACTGCCGTCATTTCACGGAATACAGTGCGGCCAACACCAAAGTGCAGGGTGAGCGCGCAGAAAAAAAGATCGTGAAAATGCTGAATCCAATGGAATATGTCATGGATGAAATGGCGCAAAAGGCACACCATTTCCGCATCCGCCACGGCGAGTGCGACCGCGACACCTCTCTGGTGATTTCGGCAATGCTGACGGCAAAACTGCGCGAGGCGGGCTGTGAGGTTGATTATCATTCCCCATGGAATACACCGCATGCGGGCGACTACGATCTCGACGAGTTATTCGCATGGATCGATGGAATCTGTGGATAAAAGGAAGGAACGAGACGGATGGCTGTGGAAAAACGGATTGTAGTTGGCGCTTCCGGGGCGAGTGGAATGCCGCTGCTGATGAAGTGCCTTGAAATTCTGCGGGATAGTGAGGAATACCGTTCCCTTCTGGTGATGAGCCGCAGTGCAAAGCTGACGCTGGAACAGGAGACAGACTGGAGTGTTTCGCAGGTGGAAGCGCTGGCAGATGAAGTGCTCGAGCAGGACAACATCGGTGCAGGCCCGGCGAGCGGGTCGTACCGGACAGAAGGCATGGTGATTGTGCCGTGCAGCATGAAAACAGCGGCAGGAATTGTAAGCGGATACACCGACAATCTGCTGCTGCGTGCGGCGGATGTGACGATCAAGGAGAAACGCCCGCTTGTACTGGCAGCACGGGAGACACCGATGAGTGAAATTCATCTGCGGAATCTGTACGAACTGTCGAGATTGTCAAATGTATGGATTGTTCCGCCGATGATGACCTTTTATCAGAAACCGGAGTCCATCGACGATATGGTGACACATCTTGCGGCCAAACTGCTTTCGCCGTTCGGCGTGGAAGTAAAGGAGTACCGGAGATGGAAAGAATGCTGACAAAAAAGGCAACAGCCGCAGGATGCACGATGGAAGTGACGGTAATGAAGCTCGGTGAGGACTTTCAGATCTGTCTCGCCGGAGGAGAAAAGCCGCATATCGGCTGTGTGGTGCAGGCCGTACCACGAGAATCGCTGACCGGAGACGGGAGCTGGAGTGCGACTTCCTCGGTGTGGAACCGCACCGGACATAAAGATGAGGTACTGTGCCGGATGCTGGCGGAAAAAATCTGTTGTGCCTGCCGTACCGTGACCGTCTGCACCGGTGGCGTGCATATCGATGAAATTACCGGAGAGCAGATCCGGGAGATTGTGGATGCGGTAGAGAAGATGGGAGAAGAGATTGCGCAGGATTTGAGATGATAAGTAAGCATGGAAAGCGGATAAAAAGTCATTGCATTTTTCGGACATGCTTTGGGTTTGTGTTATATTTCCTATTGAATATGTAGAGAATATGGAATAAAATAAAAGAAGGTATTTTTATCATGACATATATTCGGAGGAAATAAAATGAAAGTTTCGACAAGAGGACGGTATGCGCTTCGTCTGATGCTGGATCTGGCACTCAACAATACCGGCGAACCGGTGCGTTTGAAAGATGTGGCAAAGCGGCAGGAGATTTCGGAAAAATATCTGGAACAGATCATCTCGATTTTGAATAAAGCTGGTTTCGTAAAAAGTGTGCGCGGCCCGGCGGGCGGTTATTCCCTGAAACGAAAGCCGGAAGAATATACCGTGGGCATGATCCTGCGTCTGACCGAGGGCAGCCTTGCGCCGGTGGACTGTGTAGAAGACGGCGCCGACTGCGGCAGGGAAGATCAGTGCGTTACGGTGATGCTCTGGAAAAAACTGAACGATGCCATCAACAGTGTGGTGGACAATATTACGCTGGCAGATCTGGTGGAATGGCAGATGCAGAAGTCGAATGAGTATGTAATCTGACGGCAGACAGAATAAGCGATAACGTCCAATGAGGGAACAGAAGAGGGAAAATGGTGAAAACATCATTTTCCTTTTTTTTACCGGTAAAAATCTGGGAGCACGGCATTTACAAGCAAAAAAAAATTTGTTAAGATAAAAAATAGGGCGCATTTGGAGAAGAAAAAAATCAGGATGCGTAAAAGTGAAGAAAATAAAAGATAAGGAGTTTCCCCTTATGAAAAAACAACAGGAAAGCCTTAAAAATATGGTATATCAGGCCATTTTGAACGGCATTTTTACCGATGAATATAAACCCAATCAAATTATCAACGAGCAGGAGCTGGTACAGAAATTCGGCTGCAGCAAGACACCGATCCGTGAAGCCCTTGTGACGCTCTGCAATGAGGGAATCCTCCGCAGCTTCCCGCGCTTCGGCTACCAGGTTGTCAGCGTGTCCCGCGAAGAGGCGCAGAATATTCTGGATTTCCGCCTTGTTCTCGAGGGCGGATATCTTCGTCAGTTGATCGGACATATCACCGAAGAAAATCTGGCGGAGCTTGCCGAGATTGATGAGAGATGCAAACAGAGCACCGACAGCGTATGGGATCACTGGGAGGCAAATACAGCATTCCATCTGAAGCTGATTTCCTTCTCCGGCAACGCTTACGCATATCAGGAGCTTGAACGCACCATGAACGTCTTAAAACGCGCTTACGCCCAGTTTTACTGGCAGACCTGGTCCAACGTAAACCCGGCACTGGACATTGCGCATCATAACGATATTATGCAGAGTATCCGGGAGAAAGATCTGGAGAAGACGCAGAACTATCTGAAAGAGGATCTGGCGGATTTTTGTGGGTAAGAAATGAGACAGAGTGTATGGAAACGAAGAATTCCAATACACTCTGTTTTTTTGTGCGCTGGAGACCTTTTCCAGGCACGCTCCAGGGCTCGTGATTATCCATGAAAATGCTTCTCCCGATACTGCTGCGGTGTCACTCCACTGCTTTTCTTGAACTGCCGGTAAAAGTAGGAAACGTTTGCGATTCCGATCTGGTCACAGATTTGCTGGGGGGAGAAGCTGGTGGTGGCAAGCAGACGTTTTGCGGTTGTCATACGTTCGTCCATGATGTAGCTACTGAGCGACGCTCCTGTTTTCGTACTGAAAATGTGGGACAGGTAGTCCGGGTTCATGTGGATTTTCTCGGCGATGGAGGTGCGGCCCAGTTCAGGATCGGAAAGATGCGAACGGATATAGTCCTTGATGACGCTGATCGGGTCCGAGGCATCGGTGGAGAGGTGCTCTTCCATATTCAGCCGCTCTTTCTCATACCATGCATTTTTTTTCACCTCCTGCACAGCCGCCGCCAGCTTTTCCATAAGCTGATCCGGGTCGATTGGTTTTAACAGGTAGGAGAAAATATGTAAATTCAGCGCTTCCTGCGCATAATCAAATCGCTGATGGCCGGTCAGAACGAGTACGATGGGATGAAAATTGTTCTCATGCAGCCATTCCACTAACTGCAGACCGGTTTCGCGCGGCATTTCAATGTCAGTCAAAAGAATATCAATATCCTGGGAACCCTCAAAAATTCGTTTTGCCTGGCTGGCACTGTAGGCAGGAAACGCCTGCTCAATCCCGAGCGCCGACCAGTCTGTCGTTTCGATAATGTTTTTCACAATATAATATTCATCATCCACTACTAAAATGTTCATTGTAAAAGCCCTGTTCCTTTCTTCCGTTTCGCATGGATTTGAATCGTTACAAAAAGCAAGCCGAAAGCCTTTTTCAAACAAGCTTTAGCTCTCGTTTCTTTTGCCGGGGACCTGAGGTGTGTCGGAAGCATGTGAAAAAAGAGGTTCCGATGTTTCAATTTTGCTTTCCGGCGGATTGCCATCCTCCCGGTATGGAATGTATGGAATCGTAACCTCTGATCTTGCACCCCATCCGGGTTCGTTGGAAAAATGCGCATGGGCTTTTTCTCCATAAACAAGATAAAGCCGTTTGAGCAGATTGTAGGTTCCGATTTTTTTTCCATCAAAGTCATGAACCTGCTGGGAAACTGGCCGGTTCAGGTATTCCAGATCCTCTTCAAAATAACCACTGCCGGAGTCGAGATGAGTGAGAACCACATATTTTTCACCATTGCGCTCCACAAGGCTGCCGGTGATACGGACACGGAGCTCTTCGCCCATGATCATGTTGTGCTTGATGGTATTTTCTGTAAACATCAGCAGAATGATCGGAAAAACAGAAGCATTCCTGCATTTCTCATCCACATGGATTTCCCAGTTCAGACAGCCTGGAAACCGCAGTTCTGTCATCTCCAGAAAATTTTCTACGTATTTCAGTTCTTCTTTCAAAGGAACGGCTGTCTTATCCTGCAGGGTGTACCGCAAATGATTCGAAAGTGTGCGGACGAATTCATTTGTGAGCCGCCTTCCTTCTTCCGTGAATGGCATTGATGCGATTGCGGAGAGACAGTTGATCAGAGAGTGCGGCGCTACCTGGGATTTCAGATACTGAATCTCCAGTGCCTTCAGATTTAATTTATCCTCATAAACATTGATTTTTAACTTCTCAATTCGATTCATCAGCTTATTCAGTGTTTCACCGATTTCCAGAACCTCCTCACACCGCTCATTGGAAAGATCCGGGTGCGGCACCTGTTGTTCCTCTTTGACCTGTGATGCCATTTTCCGGATCAGATCAAGAGGCTTTGAAATCAGGTGTTCATAGGAAACGGTCCATAAAAGAGAAACCACGAAAATCAGCAGAGCACCCCCGAGCAGAAGCTTGAGCATATTGTAAATAGGAGTGTTGACTTCTTCGGAGGGGATGAGTGCATTTAAGGAGCAGGTAGAAGAAGGAAGCTTTTCAGCGACCTGTAAATATTGTATACCGTCCTTTCCGCGGATCCGATGAGGTTTCTGGGTAGAAAAGTCGGTAGACAGTTTAAAATCGGACCAGCTTTCGTTGTCGTATGGAATACCATTTTCATCAGCAAACAGAAAAATGGTATTTGAATCATCAAATGGAGCATTCAGTTCATCCAGACGGATCCAGGCACCAAGATAGCCATGGAGATCATTGATAATTCGGATCAGATAGGTATGGCGTTCCAGCTCTATATAATACCAACTCTTGAAGTTGAGAGCGGAGGCGTCCTCTCCCGACTGACGTAAAAGCTTTTTCATGTAGGAACTACAGTCATTGGAGCCCCCATTTTTATAGCGGCAGACAAAATGGTCGTTTGCTTTTCCATAAACAAACATACCGTCAATGTCTGTCATGTAACTTAAAGTATTATCCAAAAGCCTGGAGGCTTTAATCTGGGAAATCACTGCGTTTGGGTTGTTTTTGGAAGTGATCGTATCGACAACATCAGTATTGTTATTAGCGAATTCCCAGAGACAGTTTTCAGCAGTTTCCATACTCTTATTTAACTGCTGGACATAAAGATCCATTGTCTGATGAATTCCCTGGTAGGTTTCATGCTGAAGCTGTTTGGAAATATAAAAAATTAAAAACAGCAATAAAATACTGAACATTATTAAAATACGCATCCAATACCAAAATGCTTTTTTCTTTAGGGAATATATTTTGTGTTTGTGCATAGTGTGGTCAAAAAAATTGAAGTTTAGTGAAAAAGTACGATGTTTTGATGAATTCAAGAAGGATGCCTCCGTAATTATATATAATTTGCACATAGATTCTAAGAAAAGTGCAATAAAACCTAAGCAATGTGAATTGCTAAAAAGTTTATTAAAATTATATAATAACAACAGTTGATAGTCAAAGCAATTTTGTTCGAACATACTTGCAACGACAAAAAAACGAGAAAACAAAGAGGAAACGAGGAGGAAAAACATGGCATCTTTAAAAAAAGCCCATGCATCATCCGGGAGCAGCCACAGCAAAGCAGCAAAATTCAAACGATACCTTCCGCTGTATCTGATGTTCCTTCCAGGCGCGATCTATCTGCTCATTAACAATTATATTCCGATGGCAGGCATTATCGTAGCATTTAAGAAGTACAATGCCCGTTTGGGAATCTGGAAGAGCCCGTTCTGCGGACTGGCGAACTTTGAATTTCTGTTTGCATCATCGGATGCATGGACTATTACAAGAAATACGTTACTTTACAATCTGGCGTTTATTGTTCTGAACACGGTAGTCGGAATTATTTTTGCAATCTTTATCTGCGATACGTTTAATAAAAAATTAAAGAAAATTTATCAGAGTGCAATCTTGTTTCCATATCTGATGTCGGCTGTTATTCTTGGCTACATTGTATATGCATTTTTAAGTCAGAGTACAGGTATTGTAAACAATTCGATTTTAAGTGCACTTGGAAAAGATGCTGTGAACTGGTATGCAGAACCGAAATACTGGCCGTTCATTCTGATTTTTGTAAATACCTGGAAGGGTGTAGGATATGGATGTCTGATATACATATCTACCATCAATGGCATTGATCCGTCTCTGTATGAGGCAGCTTCTCTGGATGGCGCAACCAAATGGCAGCAGATCAAAAACATTACGCTTCCATTCCTGAAACCAACCGTAATCACCCTGACATTGATGAGTGTCGGCCGTATCTTCTATTCCGATTTCGGTCTGTTCTATCAGGTACCACGTGATTCAGGACTTCTGTACTCGGCAACCAATGTTATTGATACCTACGTATACCGCGGCCTGATGAAATCCGGAAATGTCGGAATGTCTGCAGCAGCCGGCTTCTATCAGTCCATCATCGGATTTATCATTGTCCTTACCGCAAACGGAATCGTACGTAAAGTCAGCAAAGAAAACGCAATGTTCTAAGGAGATCACGTATGAAAGAAAAACCATTTTCCAAATATCAGATTTTAGCAAACGCTGTCATGATTATCTGGACGCTTGCCATTATCTTACCGTTTATTCTGTTATTTATGTCTTCTATTACAGATGAAAACACACTGGTAGCGAATGGATACTCCTTCTTTCCGAAGAAGTTCTCCCTCGCGTCCTATTCCTACATCATCAAATCCGGAGGTCAGATTTTGAAGGCCTATGGAGTAAGTATTGGTGTCACGGTAGTCGGAACTCTGTTGAATGTCCTTCTGTCTGCTCTGATGGCCTATCCTTTGTCAGTAAAAAATCTTCCGGGCAGAAATGTGATGATGTTCTTCGTGTTCTTTACCATGCTGTTCAACGGCGGTATCGTTCCATCTTACATTATGTGGACAGGTACCTTCCATATCAAAGATACGATTTTTGCACAGCTGCTTCCAAACTTCCTGCTTTCTGCATGGAATGTTATGATGATTCGAACTTATTTTACCACAAGCATTCCGGATGGATTATACGAGGCGGCAGAGATTGACGGTGCAAGCCAGTTTACCATCTTCTGGAAAATCGTACTTCCGCTTGGAAAACCGATCTTGGTAACAATGGGCACCTTTGCAGGCCTTGCTTACTGGAATGACTGGACCAATGGTCTGTACTATATCGTTAAGAATACAGGTCTGTACAACGTACAGAACCTTCTGAACCAGATGGTACAGAATATTCAGTTCCTGACACAGAGCTCCAACTCGAATGTGACAGCAGCTGCATCGACCATTCCGGCAACGGGAATCCAGATGGCAATTGCATTCGTAGCAATTCTGCCGATTATGCTGATTTTCCCGTCTTTCCAGAAATATTATGCAAAAGGTATCGCTCTTGGCGCAGTCAAAGGCTGATACAGATGGAATGAATCATTAGCAGCGAAAAGGGCTGCTTCGTGATAAACTTATTTTAAGGAGGAATTTTCATATGAAAAGAAAAATGCTTGCTGCTTTTCTGGCAGCGACAATGGTGGGCGGCCTGCTTGTCGGCTGCGGAAACAGTGGAGACACTTCCGGCTCATCCAAGAGCTCTTCTGGAACAACATCAACAGCATCGGCATCTGGCGAGGTAGATGCTTCCGTAACAAAAACAGAGCTTGGTGAGTACACGGAAGAAAATCCTTATCATCTCGTGTTTGCCTTCGTCGAGTTCTACGAGCAGGATGACGCAGCACGTACCGCAGTGCAGGATGCATTGAATGAATACATGATTCCGAAATATCATATTGAAGTGGAATTTCTTCCATTGCAGTATGCAGAATATCAGCAGACGATTCAGCTGATGATTTCCGGTGGTGATGAGCTGGATGTTATGCCAATTTATTACAGCAATGCTTCCAGTTGGATTGCAATGAATGGTATTGTCGATATGAACCAGTATATGGATACTCCGGAGGGACAGGCTATTAAAGATGTGCTTGGTGAAGCAAATGCAACGGTAGGTTCCATGAATGGTATTCTGTTCGGTTTTCCGGCACAGAAGGAATCGGTTGAACTTGGTGGTCTGACTATGAGAGCAGATATCTGTGATGAACTTGGTATCGCAGAGGAATACGGACTGGAGCTGAATCAGGATGAATACACCGGAAAAGTGTATGACTGGTCTGTTGCAACTGAAATTTTCAAGAAAGTAAAAGAAGCACATCCGGAAATGACACCTCTGTATCTGCAGGGAAGTGCAAGCCCGATGAGACGTCTTGCATTTTTCGACGAGTTAGCGGATCAGTTCGGTGTTCTGGATTGGGAGGCTGATCATGACTCCACAACCGTAGTGAACGAGTTTGAAACCGATACTTACAAAGAAGCAGTAACCCAGCTGGCGGAATGGTTTGATGCAGGATACATTTATCCGGATGCGTTGACGGATACACAGGGAGCTGCAGTTATGATGAAGGCTGGAAATACGTTCTCTTATATGTCAGCAATTAAGCCGGGCTATCTTGTTGAGGCAAAGGCATCTACAGGAACAGACTGCTATGCAATGTATTTTGGACAGGATGTAGAAGGTGGATATTCAACTACAAACGTAAGTTTTTATGATACTGGCATCGCAACCAACAGTGCGGATCCGGAAATGGCCTTTAAGTTTATCTCCGCGCTGTATACAGATCCGGAGGTTATGAATCTGTGGCAGAATGGTATTCAGGATGTAAACTATAAAGTTTTGGATGATGGTACTGCTTATTATGTAGATGGTGAAGATGCTTCTAACTTTAAATATCATCAGAATACAGGATGGTTTATGGGCAATCAGTTTAACACATACGTATGGAATGATGGTTCCAAGGATGCAAATTACTGGGATAAACTGCAGCACCATAACGACTGGGCACAGTATTCACCGGCATACGGATTTATGTGGGATTCTTCTGAATACTCTACACAGATCACAGCTCTGCAGAATGCACTGAATACGTATCGTCCAGCACTTGAGACAGGCTCTGTCGGAGTTGCTGGTGTAGAAGAAACACTCCAGAAACTGAATGATGCGCTGTATGCAGCCGGACTGCAGACTGTTATGGATGCAAAACAGGAGCAGCTGGATAAATGGCTGGATGAAAACGGAGGAGCTACAGAAACTCCGCAGTCTAACCTTGATACGATTGCAGCAGCAAAAGAAGCAAACTAACGAAAGATCAACATTAGGTATAATTAGATCTAAGGCAAATACGCCCGGAAACCGTAAAGCTGTGCGGTCTTCGGGCGGATTGCTTTGTATGTTTTTGGCTTTTACAGCAGAAAGGATTTACTATGAAAAAAATGAATTACACATTTTCCGTGCCGGACAACAAACGCGTGCGTATGATTGTCAGCACAGACTGCAAAAATGAGGCGGACGACCAGTTCGCACTGGCACATCACCTGATGACACCGATGTTTATTCTGAAAGGCATCGTTCCGTGTCACTTCAACATGTTCTCCCGCGATTACGGCGATGGCCACACAGCACAGGCGAGCATGGACGAGGTCAATAAAGTGCTGGATCTGATGGATCGGCAGGGCGTATGCCCGGTCTGCAAAGGATCGGAATTTCCGATGAAGGACGAGCAGACTCCGGCCGTGTCGGATGGCGCAAAGCTGATCGCCGAAGAAGCCATGAAAGATGATCCGCATCCGCTGTTCATCGCCTGCCAGGGAGCACTGACCGACGTTGCCTCCGCACTTCTGATGAAACCGGAAATCGCAGACCGCATGACCGCCATCTGGATCGGCGGAGCACCGTATCCGGAAGGGGGAGAAGAGTTCAACCTCCGCCAGGATATCGCAGCTGCAAACGTTGTGATGAAATCCGGCATGAAGGTATGGCAGGTTCCGTCTACCGTATACAAGAAAGTAACAGTTTCTCTTGCCGAGCTGCAGCTTAATGTTCAGCCATGTGGAGAAATTGGAAATTATCTGTATCAGCAGATGGTAGACTTTAACAACACCTTCTATCAGTTCCAGGAATGGCCGCACGGCGAAATCTGGGGTCTCGGCGATTCTCCGACAGTTGGGTTGCTGCTGGCAGAGGTACAGCGTACCGACCTCTATGAAATGGTAGAAGCGCCGGAAATCAGCTATGAGGACATGAGCTATCACTTCACCGGAAAGAACCGCAAAATTCGCGTTTACCATGATCCGAATGCGGAGCTGACGTTGAGAGACTTTTTTGCGAAACTGAAATTGAATTATGGGATGTGACAGGGACTGCTAATCAAAATCAGAGCCTGTTTGAAAAAAGCTTTCCACAAGATGTGTGTCACAATTTATCGGAAATTTTGTTCGACAGAGGGCGTCGCAGCGGGTTTTTGTATGGACAGAAAGAGCAATATAAAAACAGCCATCTGTGCAAGTTTGTCCAGATGGCTGTCTATCGTAATACTTTCGTTATTTACACACTTCGTCAATATCCACACGGTCGATCATAATATTCAGGATCTCCGTATCGGTATCTTTCATGCCGACTCTTCCGATGTATCCCATACTCTTGATCGTATCCTCGACATCTTCCCGCACGATACCTTCGCCCGGCTGGAAACTTCTGTGATGCTGGCCCATGTAGTGGGCGAGAATAGCAGCGTCAACAGCGGATGCAATTTTCGCCGCACAGGAGGATTTTGCGCCGTCGCAGACAATACCGCCGACGTTTCCAATGGTGTTGACGATCGTCAGACTGACATCTTCATAAGTTCCGCCAGAAAGATAGGTAATGGCGGCACCGGCTCCACAGCCTGCGCTGACGGCGCCGCAGTAAGCGGAAAGACTTCCAATATATTTTTTCTGATGAACCGCAATCAGGTTGCTGACAACGAGTGCGCGGTACAGTTTTTCCTGGGAAACGTTCCATTCTTTTGCAAACTCAATGACAGGAAGGGAAACGGTCATGCCCTGGTTTCCGCTGCCGGAATTGATGACGACCGGAAGAGAGCAGCCGCTCATACGCGCATCGGAGCCTGCCGCTGCACGGGCGCGGGCGCGGATTTTTACGTCATTGCCGTATTCGTTCAGCAGCGTGCGGCCAACCTGTGCACCGTATGGATGACGGAGACCTTCATCGGAAATGGCAGAGTTCATGGTGATCTGACGGTCAAGAATTTCTTTGATGTCTTCGATCTTCACAGTATCGGCAAATTCAAGAATATCCTTGACGTTCAGCACACTTTTATCAACGTATTCAGGGGAATCCTCATGCGCCGCAATCTGATAAAGTATCTCACCATCTTTTACGATGCGTGAAATCAGAGTATGACGGTTTACAATTGTTACTTCTGCACTGTGCTCTCCGGCAATGACTTTTGCAACAATGTAGAGATTTTCTACGCCTTCTTTTAAAGTACAGGTACAGAATCCCTGCTGTACCAGCTTTTTTGTATTTTCAATATCTGCTTCGGTCACATCTTCAAGTACTTCAAGTTCACGTTCGGCACAGCCTCCGACGACGCCAAGCGTTGCCGCAACATCAATTCCCTTCAGGCCATTGGAGTTTGGAACTTTAACACCCTTTACGTTTTTGATGATGTTTCCACTGCAGCAAAGCTCGATCGATTCCGGCATCTGTCCGAGTACTTCGCGTGCTTTTGCTGCCGCATATGCAATGGCAATCGGCTCTGTACAGCCAAGCGCCGGAACAAGCTCGTTTTTTAAAATCTTTACATAACTGTCATATAATTTCTGATCCATGAAAATTCTCCTGTATAGTTTTTTATGCGTTATCAACTGGTAAATCTTGCATTTCTTTCTGATTATACTATTGATATATCACTGATAATATCAGATGTCAAGTAAAGAATTGCAATTTGTGAATTAACATCATGCATTGACGCAGAAAAGAAAAGATGATACGATAAAAACAGTAAAATACTGAAATCGGAGGTAATCATTGGAGAATAGCAAAACTGTAACATTTTCACTTGGTGGAATGATTTTCGAATATGATGAGAAAAAGAATAAAATTAATATAGAAAAACATGGAATTTCATTTAAAAGTGCTGCCCGTGTATTTTTTGATTATGATCGAATAGAATATTATGATGAGGAAAATAGTAATGTTGAAGATCGATATGATATCATAGGTGATTTATCTGCAGGGACAGCGCAAATAGAGCGTGATACAGAGATTATGATCGGAAATATAAAAAGTGATGATGTTTTGTTTGTAGTGTATACGGAAAGAATACGGAAAAATGAAAATGGGGCAGAAATAGATGTGACAAGATTAATCTCCGCAAGATATGCAACCAATTTTGAAAGGGGGCTTTATTATGGTAAATACTAAAGAAATGACAGAAAGCCTGATAAAAGAACTCGCTTTTTCAGAAGAAGAATTAAGGGAACTAAAAGCAGCAAAAGAAAAACCTATTGTATTTGATGAAGATTGTCCGGAAACGACTCCAGAACGGGCGCTAAAATTTCGACGGGTAAATCCGCCGAGGGGAGCAGGCAAAAAAAGAGCATAAAAATTTGTGATCTCCGTAAAACCAGAAAATCCTAGTTTTACGGAGATCTTTTCAGAATAAATTGTATTTTCCTTTAAAGTGTCCTATACTGAAAAGGAGCAAAAATACACACCACCCTTTCATTTGGAGGATTTTTATGCAGAAGATTACGTTTCGAAAATTAGCTGGAGAAAAATATATTTACCCGGAACTGCAGGGACACTTTATCGAGTTTCTTGGCTCCTGTATTTATGATGGAATCTGGGTTGGAGAGGATTCGGAGATTCCGAATTATCATGGAATCCGAAAAGACCTTGTTGATGCATTTCAGAAGCTGCACCCGCCGGTGATCCGCTGGCCTGGCGGATGTTTTGCGGATGTATATCACTGGCGGAACGGCATAGGTCCGCGGGAGCAGCGGCCGGTTACATACAATGAAAACTTCGGTACTTTCGAGACGGATCCCAATCAGTTCGGTATGCACGAGATGATGGAATTTTGCGAGATGATCGGCGCGAAGCCATGGTTTAATATCAATATGATGACCGGCTCTCCATCCGAGATGCGAGAGTGGATGGAGTACTGTAACCGCAAAGAGCCGACGGCACTTTCGCAGGAACGAAAAACAAACGGCCATGAAAAACCGTTCGAGATTGAATACTGGGGTATCGGAAATGAAGTATGGGACGGCGGCGGAAAAATGACGCCGCAGATGTATGCGAACGAATACCGGAAATTCAGTTCCTCCTGTCCGTCGTTTGGAGGCGGCGATCAGACATTTTCCATGAAATGCATCGCCAGCGGCCCGGATGGAAATAAGCCGAAAGAACGTGCTGCGTGGACAAAAGATTTCTTTAAGGAAATGGGAAAATACCGGATGCCGTCTCTCTATGGCTACGATCTCCATTTTTACAACTGGAATCTGAAGCAGCTTCAGACCGAGAAGAAATTTGATGAGAAACAGTGGTATGATGTGATCAATGGATGCAAAGAGCTGGAAAATGTCATTCACGAGCAGCGCCGCCTGATAGACGCTGGTCTTGAGGCACTTCCGAAACCGGAGGGTCCGTTCCAGGCGGCACCGAGAAAATGTGAACTGATTGTCGGTGAGTGGGGCAACTGGCACAGCAGTGCATTTAATGCGCGCCCGGCGCTGTATCAGCAGTGTACGATGCGCGATGCCGTTACAACTGCACTGACGCTCGACATCTTCCACCGCAATACCGGGGATGTGCGCATGGCATGTGTGGCACAGTCTGTCAATGTCCTGAATTCCCTGTTCCTGACGGATGGTGAGCATTGTATTCTGACACCAAACTACGATGTGTTCGATATGTATCAGGTGCATCAGGGTGCGTATACGCTTGGCTTTGAGGAAAAGAACAAAGATCCTGAGGTCTGCATCTTTGCTTCGATCAAAAATGATGATATCTACGTCAACCTCGTAAATACAAGCTACAGCGAATCAAAGAAAATCGAATTGAAATTCAAACAGTGTCCGGAATTTGTTGAGGCCAAAACACTGTACTCCAAAGATCCGCAGAACTACAACGATGCGAAACATCCGAACCGAGTCCGCTGCAAAGAAGGAAAAGCACCTGCACGGGAAAAAGACTCCTTCCAGATTGCACTGCCGGCGGCTTCGGTCAGCGTTTATCATTTCAGAAAAACAGAAACAGAAAAGTAATACATACAAAACGGGCCGCCCCGGGGAAAAGGATTGTTCCCACAGGGCGGCTCATTTCTATTACAAAAATAATTCAATCACAAACACCACGGCACAGCATGCCACCGAAACCTGAAACAGGCTTGCACCGAACCATGCGGCTGCGATGCCGACGACAAGCGCGAGTGCGCCGGAAACAGGGCTCTGTGTTGCATGGACAATCGCCGGGAAGGTCATGACTGACAGCGTCACGTATGGAACGTAGTACAGAAACGACTGAATAAACTGATTTTTAATCGGCTTCCGAATCAGCGTCAGCGGCAGAATCCGGATTGTGTAGGAAAACAGAGCCATGACGGCGATATAGATATAATTATTGTACATCAGCATTTTCCTCCTCTGTCTTTACCGGGAACAGGATAGCTCCGGCGCAGGAAATCAGAACGGTGAGCAGAATCGTTCTGGTTCCGTCGGAGAGAGTGGAGATGCCCGGGAGATAGTTGCAGATAAAGCTTAAGAAAAAGCTGACGGCAACAAGACCCGCTACCACACGGCTCTTTCGCGCCGGGGGAATGATGATTGCAAGGAACATGCCGTACAGCGCCACGCTTAAGGCACTGACAGCGCGCAGCGGCAGCAGATTTCCGGCAATAATACCAAGAGCCGTGCCGATCGACCACGCGGGAGCAGCGACGAGAATGGCACCGTATGTATAATACGGATTCAGCCAGCCCGGGCGCGCGATTGTGATGCCAAACAGTTCATCCGTTACATCGTAACCAATGAGAAAACGGTGGAAAAACGGCGTGTCCGGCGAAAAGCGCTGGGCAAGCGCACAGCTCATCAGAAGATACCGCGCATTGGCGATGAGCGTAATGATAGCGACCTGCAGATAGCCTGCGTTGGCGGCAATCAGTGTAAAGGCAGCGTATTCTCCGGCGGAAGCATTGTTGAAAAGACTGGCGAGAAAGCCCTGAAAAGGACTAAGACCTGCCTTACGCGCTGCAATGCCGAGCGAAAACGAGACCGCAAAATAGCCAAGCCCGATCGGAATGCCATCGCGGATTCCGTTGACCAGAACCTGGCGGGAAAATGAATAAGATCTTTGTGAACTCATAAAAAGCTACTTCCTTTTCCTTCGCAGAAGCTAGAGCATGTCTGAAAAATCATTTCCGTAATCTGAGATTCGCAGCTTACGGAAATGATTTTTCAGACATGCTCTGGCATCTGGCAAAAATGTTGGGGTCAAGAGATCAAAAATCCTCTTGCAAGCGAGCTTGCACCGGCTTTTTGATCTTTTGCCCTGATATCTGATGAAAATTATAGCAAGTTTCGACAGGTTCGTAAACTCTTATTTTGTTCTCGTTCGTTTCACGCAGCCACTGCTTACACCTGCGTTTCTAAGTCTGTTGAACTGAATTGTATAAAATTATGTACAAAAACAGAAGATAAAGCTTGAAAATAGAAGAAAAATCCATTAATATCTATGTATACAAAAAACATTGCCGAAGGTGGTGCCTACGATGAAACTGCGTGCGCTTGCAAAAATAAATCTTGGTCTTGATGTGACCGGAAAAAGAGAGGATGGTTACCATGAAGTCCGCATGGTAATGCAGACGATCCAGATGTACGATCAGCTGGAAATAAAGGAGAGCAAAGAACCCGGAATAAGGCTTACAACCAATCTGCCGTTCCTTCCGTGTAATGACGGAAATCTCGTATACAAAGCGGCAAAGATTCTGATGGATGAATTCGATATCCGTCAGGGTGTCGATATGAACCTGACAAAATTTATCCCGGTAGCGGCCGGCATGGCGGGCGGAAGCTCGGATGCGGCAGCAGCACTGGTAGGAATTAACCGCATGTTTCAGCTTGGTCTGACAAAACGCCAGCTGATGGAGCGGGGTGTGCAGATCGGAGCGGATGTTCCGTACTGTGTGATGCGCGGTACAGCGCTGGCAGAAGGAATCGGCGAAAAGCTGACATCCCTTCCCGGCGTACCGATGTGCTACGTGCTGATCGGAAAACCGGGCATCAATGTTTCGACGAAATTTGTCTATGGAAACCTGCATCTTGATGAGGTGACGGAGCATCCGGATATCGACGGCATGGTAGAGGCGATCCGAAATCATGACCTGTACGGCATCACGGACCGCATGGGAAATGTGCTGGAATCCGTGACGTGTCCGGCGTATCCGGTGATCGATGAGATCAAGGCACAGATGATGAAAAACGGTGCGGTCAATGCGATGATGAGCGGCAGCGGCCCGACCGTATTCGGCATTTTCGACGATCCGGACAAGGCAGAATTTGCCCGCGATCAGTTAAAAATAAGCGGACTGTCGAAACAGACATTCCTGACTACAGTATCAAAACCGGGAGGTACAAAGTATGGCAAAAAATGAGTTAGACCTGCAGATGGAGGATTATCAGTACCTTCCGCTCCGCGATGTCGTGTTCCGCACGCTGCGCCAGGCGATTCTGCGCGGGGAGTTAAAGCCGGGAGAGCGGCTTATGGAAATCCGGCTGGCAAATCAGCTTGGCGTTTCACGTACGCCGATCCGTGAAGCGATTCGCATGCTGGAACTGGATGGCCTTGTAATCATGGTGCCGCGCAAGGGTGCACAGGTGGCGCAGATCACGGAAAAAGATCTGAACGATGTGCTGGAGGTGCGGCTCGGACTGGAGGAGCTGGCGGTAAAACTGGCGTGTCAGCGGATTACAGAGAGCGAACTGCAGAAGCTTTATCAGGCATCGCGCAGCTTTGAACAAATGCTGGAGACAACAGAGACGGATGATCTGCAGAAGCTTGCACAGGCAGATGTGGTATTCCATGATGTGATTTATCAGGCGACGAACAACGAGCGCCTGATTCAGCTGCTGAACAATCTGCGGGAGCAAATGTACCGTTACCGGATTGAATATTTAAAGGATGTAAAATCCCGACGTTCCCTGGTCGAGGAGCACGATGCCCTCTATGAACGTATGAAAAATCGGGATCTTGCAGGCGCACAGAAGATGATCCGCGAGCATATCGAGCGACAGCAGGAGAGTATTATGCAGACCGTACATCACCAGAGCATGACGGGTGTAGAAGAAAAATAAAAGCGTATAAAATTTCGAAAAAGGAACATTCTGTTACAGAGTAAAAAAATCGTGACAGAATGTTTTTTTATGGAATTTTGCAGAGTATATTTCTCCAGATGGTTTTTCGGAAGCTTTCAAAAGGAGGAGAAGGAGGGACGCAGGCATGGAAAAAAAGAAGACGCAGATTTCACTCACACTGGCGGAAAATGAAAGCGTGATCCGTACATGGTGTGAAAATTGCGATGATATTCAGATCCGCCCGATGAAACTCGGCAAAACGGGCGGAACCGGTGCGCTGCTGATCTACGTAGAAGTGGCGGTGAGCTGCGTTATGTTGAAGGATTCCGTGATCGGGAAGCTGTTGAACCGTCTGATGGAGGTTCCCGAGGCAGATATCCCGGGGGTTTTCTCGGAAAATCAGCTCGGAATTTCGGACGCAGTGGAATTTGATACCATGGAAGCTGCGTTCGCTTCCATGCTTGCGGGAAATGCAATTCTTTTTGTGGATCATTATGACCGTGCAGTCAAGATCGGATCGAAGGGTTATCCCAATTTAGGAGTGCAAAAAGCGGAGTCCGAAAAAGTGCTGCGCGGCTCAAACGAGGGCTTTTCCGATTCCGTCAAAACCAACACGGCACTCGTCCGCAAGCGTCTGCGGACCACCGATCTGAAAGTGGAGGAGATACATTTTGGTGCGCGTTCTGATACGGTTCTGGCTCTGGTGTATGAGAAAGAGTTGATTTATCCGAAATTTCTGGAAGAGGTAAAACAGCAGATTGCCGGCTGGGAGGTGGACGGCGTTTTTGACAGCGGCATGGTCGAGCAGCTCTGCGAACCGCAGTGGAAATCGCCGTTCCCGCGATTCGAGACGACCGAACGGCCGGACCGCGCGGCGATGGAGATTCTGGACGGAAGAATCCTGCTTTTATGTGATAATTCCCCGGTCGGGATTCTCTTCCCGGCATCATTTGACAGCTTTTTAAAGGTCAGTGAGGACCGGTATCATCATTTTCTGATCGTCTCATTTGAGCGGCTGCTGCGGTATGCGGCGGTCTTTCTCACCCTGTGGATTTCGGGCGGATACCTGGCTGTCACGGGCTTTCACACACAGGTGCTTCCGACCAAACTCCTGCTGGCGTTCGCCGAAGCGCGGAAAGGCGTTCCGTTCCCCGGCATTCTGGAAATTCTTCTGATGGAATTTGCTTTTGAACTGATCCGCGAGGCCGGTGTGCGCATGCCGGGGCCGCTTGGCGGGACGATCGGAATTGTGGGCGGGCTGATCATCGGAGATGCAGCGGTTTCCGCCAATCTGGTAAGCCCGATGACCGTCGTTGTGGTTGCGGTTTCGGCGCTCTGTTCGCTGGCGATTCCGAACGAAGAGTTCGGTGCGCCGTTCCGGCTGCTGAAATTCGGCTTCATTTTGCTCGGCGGATGGCTCGGCATTTTCGGCATGGCGCTCGGCACGTTTCTTCTCGCAGGTCATCTCGCCGGGCTTATGAGTTTTGGTATTCCCTATCTGATGCCGTTTGTCGGGAAAGGACTTGCGGGCTACCATGCGCCGAAGGATTCCGTATGGCGGCCCCCGCTGCATCAGATGCGGGAGCGGCCGGTCTTTACAAAGCGCGATCAGAGAGTGCGGCTGCGGAAAAACAGAAAAGCTGCGGAGCCGGAAGAAAAACAGGAAAGGGGAGAGTGACGCATGTTTTCGGAAAATGACAGAATTTCACAGCGCCAGATGGAACGCCAGATCGTGCTCGTTCTGCTCTGCCCGGCGTTCTGGCAGCTCGCGGCGTACGGCGCATCGGACGGCCTGCCCGGTATGGCAGGGATTTTCGTTGGATATGGGCTGCTGGCGGTGTGGTGCATTTATCTCGTGCGCCTTGGCGGGCTTTACTGCCGCCTGGAAAGCGTGATGGGAAAGGCTGGGAAACTCCTTCTGGCAGTGATGTATCTGTGTTATCTGCTTTTCCTCGGCGGAACACTGCTTCGCAGAATGGCGGAGCTTGCCGCCGCGTATCTGACAGCGGGTGTACCGCAGGAGCTCTGCGGACTGTTTCTGCTCGCGGCGGCCGGGTTTGGTGTCGGCAGTGAAGTACAGAAAAGAGGACGGCTGGCGGAAGCACTCTATCCGTGGATTGTGGGCGGGATTTTGATTCTGCTTCTGCTGACGGTTCCGCAGATGCATTTTTCCTCGTTTGAGGATGCCTGGGAGACAGCAAAGTCTGTTGAAATTGTGGATAACGGAATACTTTTTGGGTGGAATGTGTGGAGAACACTGGAAAATGGAACACCGATTGCGCTGCTGCCGTTTTTACTGGGGCATGTGCAGAAAGAGCACAGGAGTGTCATTCTTCCGGTGACGCAGAGTATCTGGAAAACGGGGCTTCTTGTAATTGCAGGAAGCATGGCGCTGCTCGGCGTTTTCGGCCGGCGCGGCACGGCTGCGGCGCAGGACCCGCTCTTACTGTTAATGGCAGGAACGAGCCTGCCGGGTGGATTTCTGGAGCGGTTTGATATTCTGTGGATGGCATTTCTTTTGATGGGACTGCTGTTCACACTGGGAAGTCTGCTGTTTTACGTATCGCTGATCGGAGAGAAGACGGGACTGTGGAAACCGCAGAATCTCTATGTACGGATCGGTACAGTGCTTTTTATATGGCTGCTGTCATGCGCGGAAAGCGGCTGGTCGGTCCGATACGGTTACTTTCCGTTTTTCCTTGCCATCACGGTGCTGCTCGGCTTCTGCCAGAAGCATATGAAAAAACTGCGGCTTGTGTGTCTGGCGCTGGGCAGTATGATTTTCCTGTCATCCTGCGGGGCAGTAGAGCCGGAAAAGCGGCTGTATCCACTGGCGGTTGCCTTTGATTATGTGTCGGAAGAGGCGACTGCGCCGGAAAACAGTGAAACTGGGGAAGAAACCGGGACGGCGGTCAGTGAGAGCGGCGGAGAAAAGGAGACGGCTGGCGGTAAATGGCGCGTCTGGTATGCGCCTGCGAATCTTGCGGTGGTGACCGGCCAGGGAAAGGATGAGCAGGAGGAGGGAACCGACGAGGACCCTGCATCGCTGTTCTTTGAAGCGGAGACGTTTGAGGAGATTGCGCAGCAATATGACAGCACAGAGGAATATGATCTCGACACCGGACACGTCCAGGCGATTGTATTTTCCGATGCACTGCTCAGTGACCGGGGACGGATGGAAGAACTGTTGAAGTACCTGGAACAGGACCGTGCGCTTGGGCACAGTGCCTATCTGTTTCACGCAGAAAAACCAGAAGATATCATGGAGCAGAACGGAAAACAGGTGGAGTCTGTCGGTGAGTACCTGTGCGGAATTTATGACAACCGGGTGAAAAGAAAAGAGGCGGTGACACTGGCGGACTTGTGCTATGCGTGGGAAAACGAAAGGAGCATTCTGTGGATTCCGAAAGCGCCGTAAAAGGTTTAAAGTGTATGGAATATCGGAGCGGGCAGTGAGTGTCTGTGTATAAAAGTTTTGAAATCCGGCAAAACTGGAAAAAACAGGAGGCAGCATATGAATGAGAAAAAAGCACAGAGCCGGAAACGGAATCAAAATCAGACACAGAAGAAATCCAGGGACAGGCAGGCGCAGCCCCGAAATACATTTGGGAACCAGTATAGAAGTCAATTCCAGGCGGCATTTCAAATTTTCTGCCGCCGCTGGCTCCCCGTCTGCATTGCGGCGCTGATCCTTTCCGGAACCGCCAATCTTCTCCGCGAGTCCCGTCTGCAGCAGGAAGTCGCTGCAAAGATCGTGCGCTTTCACGTAAGAGCCAACAGCGACTGCGCCTCCGACCAGCAGATCAAGCTTCAGGTACGCGATGCCGTTGCCGAAGAACTGCAGACGATCCTGCACGGAGCCGAAACAAAAGCAGAAACCGAAGAAATCCTGCGTGAAAACGAGCCCTCCATCCGTGCCGCCGCCCTTCAGACGCTGCGCGCAGGAGGCAGTACTGACGATATCACCGTAACGTACGGAAAAGCCAGTTTTGAGGAAAAAGAAACGGGCAATTATATTCTCCCCGCCGGAACGTACGACGCTCTTCAGATCAACATCGGCAGAGCCAAAGGGCACAACTGGTGGTGCATGCTGTACCCGTCCATCTGCTTTTCGGATGCCCTGCGCCCCGTAAACGAGGACGGCGAAAGTGCAGAAAAAGTCGAAAAAAGCCGGATTCCGCTGCAGAATCTGTTGAGTGACGCCGCCTACCGCGAAATCCTGAAAAGTGACTGGATTTCGTTCCGGTTTTTCTGGCGTTAGGCGGATTTTTCGAAAGACTTTCAAGAGAAATGATTGCAATATTCCTCCATTCGGGTTAAAATAATGTATCAGCGACCTATTTTAATCAGGGTCGTGAAATGAAAAAAGAAATGTAAAAATTCAGATATATAATATAGAAATGAACCCCATTCGGCATGACAAAAAAGTAATGCCGGATGAAAAATGGAGGAAAGTATGAAAGCAGACAGACAGGCGCCGATCGGCGTCTTTGATTCCGGTGTCGGCGGACTGACCGTAGTGCGTGAGATTATGCGAAACCTGCCCGACGAACGAATCGTATATTTTGGAGATACCGCGCGTGTGCCGTACGGTTCCAAATCGAAGAACACCGTCATCCGTTATTCCCGCCAGATCGTACACTTTCTGGAAACCCAGCAGGTCAAGGCAATCGTCATCGCCTGCAACACCGCAAGTGCGCTGGCACTCGATACGATCGAAAAAGAGATTGATCTCCCGATCATCGGCGTGGTAAAACCGGGTGCACAGATGGCCGTCGAGACGACGCAGAACAAGCGCGTCGGCGTCATCGCAACCGAGAGCACTATTCAGAGCGGCCTCTACCAGCAGCTCATTACCGAGGCAGATCCGGCGATCACCGTTTACGGAAAACCGTGTCCGCTGTTCGTGCCGCTCGTGGAAGAGGGCTGGACAAAAGATCCGATCACCGAGGAAGTGGCGCGCCGCTATCTGGCAGAGATTCTGGATAAAGACATCGACACGCTGATTATGGGATGCACCCACTATCCGCTGCTGCGTTCTCTGCTGCGGAAAGTAGTCGGAGAAAAAGTAACACTCGTCAACCCGGCATACGAAACCTCACAGGCACTGTGCAGACTGCTGCGGGAGCTGGATCTGGAGAATCCTGGAAACGATGAGCTGGGCCGTCAGAAATACCAGTTCTTCGCAAGCGACGGCGTGGAGCGGTTCAATGCCTTCGCACATTCCGTTCTGCCGGAGCAGATCAGCGATACGAAACAGGTACAGATTGAAAACTATTAAAAACGACATACAGAAAAGAGAGAGGAACATCAGAAAAGGATGGAAAAAGACGTACTCATCAGCATCCGCGGACTGCAGTATCTGATGGATGAGGAATCCGGCGAACAAGAACCGGTGGAGGTTATGACGACGGGTTCGTACTACAAGAAAAACGGCCATCACTTTCTGATCTACGACGAGGCAACCGAAGGCTTTGACATGATGACGCACAACATGATCAAATTTACGGAAAACGCCCTCGAGGTGCGCAAGCGCGGCCTCATTGATGTCCATATGATTTTTGAGGAGGATAAAAAGAACATTTCGTTTTATCACACGCCATATGGCATGATCAACATGGGAGTTGCGGCGACGAAGGTCAGAATGAAAGAGACGCCGGATCAGATTTTACTGAAGGCAGAATACGCGCTCGACATCAACGACAGCTACGTGGGGGACTGCGTAATCGATATCGAGGTAAGACCGCGGGAAGGCGGAAAACTGAATTTATAAAAAATACCCGGGAAGAATGAAAATCATTCAACTCGGGTATTTTCGCGAGCAACGAGCCAAAGTCCGGGCTTGCACGAGACCTTGGCGACTGCCGCGAAAGCAAAAAGAAACACGCAAAGCGTGTTTCTTTTTGTTTCAGATGAAATTTTATTTCTCCTCGCCGCGTGCCTTGCGGAGCATTTTCTGCCAGAAGCCGTTTTTCTTTTCCGGCTGCTCTAAAGAACCGCGGATGCCGCGAACGCCGGTGATGTAGATACCGCTTACGGTAGCTTTGACTTCTTTTTTCACCGGGATCTGATCGAAGATAGCAGCGTCGCAGATCAGGGTCATGATTCTCGGACCGACTTTTGCTTTGACGATCGGCAGTTTTGCACGACGCATCATTTTCGGTGTCTGGTCGATGACCATCTGTGGAAGTCCGGAATCTTTCATGCGAAGCTTTTTCTTATCTATGATCAACATGGAGACAGTCTGTTTCATGGCCTCCATTTGTTCCTGCTGTGCGGCCTGTTTTGTCTGTGCTTTTTTACCGAAGTAATACAGCAGACCAAGGATGACAGCGATGACAGCTAATACGATTAATACGATAATCCAGGGTTTCATCCCTCTATTCCTCCTCTGCAAAAAATAATGTGGGCATCGGAACATACAATGCCAGTCTATGAACATTCTAACATTGATTTCGGCAAAACGCAAACACATTTTAGCGCAATCCAGGCGATTTTACGGTCGAAAATCATAAGAATTTCTAAAATCGGAGCCCCAGCCTTTTTTTTACCAGACAAGTATGGTAAAATGAGATTTACAACGCGCCGGGAACGGCGTAGTATGGAGGAAAATTCAAGAATGAAAAGAAAAGCAGCAGTCATGCTTCTGCTCATGACACTGGGAGCAGCCAGTGTGAGCGGATGTGGAAAAAACAATACAACAAGCAGCAGTTCCGTATCAAGCGCAAGCAGCACAAGCGCTTCCTCAGCATCCGATGCGTCGAGCGCAGGCAGCACATCGTCCGACAGCACAGCTTCTGAGGAATACGCTTCCCCGAGTGATGTAGACGGGATTCCGGTTGTCGATGAGGAAGTTGATCCTGCAGAGTGTGTAACGCTTGGAGATTACAAAAAGCTCACACTGGAAAAGAAAGTAGAGCAGGTAACGGATGATGACGTACAGACGGCCATTATGGCAGAGACAGCTGTCACCATGGACGATCCGGATGCCACCGTACAAAAAGGCGACACCGCCGATATTGCCTATGTTGGCAAAGTTGATGGCAAGGAGTTTGACGGCGGAAGCAGCGATTCCTACAATCTGGTGATCGGATCCGGTACCTTCATCGATGGATTTGAGGATGGTGTCATTGGAATGAAAACAGGGGAGACAAAGGATCTGAACCTGAAATTCCCTGACAGCTATCAGAGTACCGATCTGGCAGGAAAAGATGTTGTGTTTACCGTTACGGTAAATGCGTTTACCCGCCCGGCAGAAAACATTGACGGATGGGAACTCGACGATGCATGGGTAGCAGAGAATACAGATTACAGTACTGTGGAGGAATACCGTGCCGGAAAACGCGCAGAGCTGGAGGCTGCAAATGAGACGACAGCGGAAAATAATCTGCAGAATGACGCGATGCAGCAGGTGGCAGACGGCTGTACGTTTCACAAAATTCCGAAATCCTATATCACCCTTGGCGAAGAAGATTACGATAAACGGTATACCTCTTATCTTCAGAATTACGGCATTTCCCTGGACGACTATCTGGAGCAGTATGCGGACAGAGCGACCTACAATCAGGAGAAAGCAACGTATGCAGGAACGATGGCAAAAAGTGCCCTCCTTCTGGATGCCGTAAAAGAGGCAGAAGGCTGGACAACAGATGACCAGGATTACCAGCAGATCTTAAACGATGAGGCAGCCAATGCCAATATGTCGCAGGAAGATTTCCTGAAGGCAGCCAATGACTATTACGGGGAAGATACGGTAGTGCGCAACATCATGATGGAGCGCATGATCAATATGGTTCTCGATAATGCAACGGTCAATACTGTGACTGTGGATGCAGACGGAAATACAGTAGAATAAAAAGAGAAATCACCCCGGAAAACAGGATAAAAATTTCTGTTTTCCGGGGTGATTTAACCGAATCAAGTAAGTCCCCTGCTTCCATTGCGAAAAGCAATAAGCAGTGGGTGGGGACTTGCTTGTATCAGGAGGAGTGCAAGCTCCTTCTGATAAACTGCGGAGCAGTTATTCAGTTATGAGCAAGTAGCGAAGCGGATTGCGAATATCCGCTTCGCATGTGGGAAACGAATTGTGTTCGTTACGCCATGATTTTGCGGAACAGATCCTTTAGATCTTCTACGCTTGCATCCTTCGGGTTGCCCGGTGCGCAGGCATCTGCGTGTGCGGAATCTGCAAGGAACTGCAGATCTTCTTCTTTGACTGCCTCGAGAACAGATGGGATTCCAACGTCTGCGGACAGCTTCTTAACAGCATCAATCGCTGCTTTTCTATACTCTTCCTGAGACATTTCGTCTACACCTGTAACGCCCATGGCACGTGCGATTTCGCGGTATTTCTCACCGGTGCACTCCTGGTTGTATTCCATAACGATCGGAAGCATCATGGCACATGCAACACCGTGTGGGGTATCATAAACAGCACCAAGGGTGTGTGCCATGGAGTGAGCGATTCCAAGACCTACGTTGGAGAAGCCCATACCTGCGATGTACTGGCCAAGAGCCATTCCTTCGCGTCCCTCTTTGGTGTTTGCGACAGCACCGCGCAGAGATTTGGAGATGAGTTCGATGGCTTTCAGATGGAACATATCGGTCATTTCCCATGCAGCTTTTGTGGTGTAACCCTCGATTGCGTGGGTCAGAGCGTCCATACCGGTGGAAGCGGTCAGGCCTTTCGGCATGGAGGACATCATATCCGGGTCAACAACTGCGATGATCGGCATATCGTGTGGGTCAACGCATACGAATTTACGTTTTCTCTCTACGTCGGTGATAACGTAGTTGATGGTAACCTCTGCAGCAGTACCGGCTGTAGTCGGAACGGCGATGATCGGTACACACGGATTTTTGGTCGGTGCGGTGCCCTCAAGGCTTCTGACATCCTCAAACTCCGGGTTTGCGATGATGATACCGATGGCTTTGGAGGTATCCATAGAAGAGCCGCCGCCGATGGCGATCAGATAGTCAGCGCCGGATGCCTTGAAAGCTTCTACGCCGTGTTTTACGTTTTCGATGGTCGGGTTTGGCTTGATATCGCTGTAAAGCTCATAGTCGAGTCCGTTTGCGGTCAGAATATCGGTTACTTTGGAAGTAACGTTGAATTTAATCAGATCCGGGTCAGAGCATACGAAAGCTTTCTTGAAGCCGTGTGCCTTTGCTTCATTTGCGATCTCGGCAATAGCGCCTGCTCCGTGATAAGAGGTTGCATTTAAATTAATACGATTTGCCATGATTGAAAAACTCCCTTCTAAAATGAATGAATGGTTTTACTGAACTTGTTATTATATTAACAAATCCGGAAGGGAAAAAGAAAGTGACAGAAGAAGCGAAGTGTAACACTTTAAAAAAAATCGCCATTGTGACAAAAACAACAGAACAAAATTTGTGAAAAATAACCAGAGCGTGTCTGAAAAACCATTTCCGCAATCTGCAAGCCCCACTTTGACACGCGCTCTAAGAGAGCAGCTGCAGATTCCGGAACAGTTTTTTTAAGTCTTCCGGCATTGCCCGGACGAGAAGAGCTGCAAACTCGGAAGGTGTCAGATCCATGCCGGTAAGCACCCATTTTACGGTCATGGTGATGGAACCCTGACAGTACATTTCGAGAAGAAAATGCATTTCCGGTGAAACCGGACTGCCGCTTTTTTCGTGAATCAGATTTTCGTAGAACGCGAGAATCAGATCGAAATCGTGCTCACGCAGAGAATTCTGTTTGTCGTAGCGGAAGGCCGCGGCGAAAAAAGCTTTTTCTTTCTGAATATAGGTAAATTTCTTTTCCAGACTGTCAAAAACAGTCGTTCCGCGCCCCATATGTTCGAAGGATTTTGTCAGTAATTTATCAAAGTACCAGTTGATCAGATCGTATTTGTCGAGAAAATTGCGGTAGAAGGTCTGGCGGGTAACACCGCAGATTTCACAGATCTGGCGCACGGTGATCTCTTCAACGGGTGTTGTTTTCATGCACTCCTTCATGGATTCGGCAAGACGGTATTTTGTTTTTTCTCCTTTGGGAGCAGATACGGTGGAATGGATCATCCGGGTAGTTTCCTTTCGCTTCGAAAATTGTAACTATGCAGAGTTATGCATATATTATAACGCGAATCCGAAAAAATAAAAAGCCCTGAACATGTTCCGGAGATAAGATACAGGAACATATTCAGGACGATTTTGCCTATTTTCTTTTGTTTACGGCCTGTCCGACACAGTAGCATACAGCGGCAACAACCATGCCGTTGATGGAAGCGATGCCCCAGTGTAAGAGGTTCGCAACAATGGCACCGAGAATGACACCGGCAACCGCAAACCAGTCTACGGTTTTAAGCTTCGGCTGATCGGTTTCAAAGTCCTTTTTGTTCATGAAGTAGGCGAGCACCAGAATCATGCCGACCGGCGGCAGGGTACAATTCAGAATGTTGAGCCAGCCGCAGAAGTTGTAGTACAGCCATACGGAGGCAACCGTTCCGATGATACCGGAAAGGAGAACCATCGGTTTTTTCCTCTGATGGAAGATGTTGGCAAGACCAAGACCTGCGGTATACAGAGCGTTGTCGTTTGTAGTCCAGATATTAAGACCGAGAACGAGAACAGCCAGGTAGAACAGGTTCAGGCGGACCATAACCTCGAAGATATCGTTTCCGCCGACAAAGATCGAGGAAACGGCACCGAAGAAGAACATCAGGGAGTTTCCGATGAAGAAGGCCACAACCGTGGTGATGGCACCCGCTTTTCCGTCCTTTGCAAAACGTGCGAAGTTCGGGGTTGCGGTTCCGCCGGAAACGAAGGAGCCGATGACAAGACCGGCACCGCCGATGATAGTCAGAGATCCGCTGGATTTGGCAAACTGATCGATGATCGTTCCGTCGCCTCTCATTACGGCCATGACCATGGCGATCGTTCCGAGAATGGCAACACTTGGTACAGCGATATAGCTGACGATGGTCAGAGATTCAATACCAAAATAGGCAGAGGCGGTCATGCAGACGCCGGCAAGAATAACAAGTCCCCACTGTGCCGCAGTGCTTCCGCCGAGCAGCTCCTTGGAAACCGGAATTGCAAACATGGCAAGACCGACACCAAACCATCCGATCTGCGTAAAGCTGGTCATGGCTGACGGCAGATAGGAACCTTTTTCGCCAAAGGCTCTCTGGGACAAAAGATCAAGTGACAGACCGGTTTTTGCACCGACGTAGCCGAGCAGACCGGTATAAATACCAAGAATGATTCCACCAAGGATCAGTGATCCCAAAAAGCCCCAGAAATCGAGGCCGTCAGCGAGCTGCTGGCCGACCCACATGCTTGCCGAGAAGAAGGTGAAGCCAAGCATGATCATAAACATGGTTACTACATTTTTCCGGGCAGAAGACGGAACCGCGCTGTCCGCGAAGTCAACATCTTTTACTTTCTTTTCTTTTTCCATAATATCTCCTGAAAACTGTGATTACGGTTCGCCGAAATTCAGCGAACCGTAAGAAATGGTTTTTTGTTACAGCATGTATTTGCGAAGTGCTGCGGTAAATTCTTCGATTCGTTCAGCCGCAATTTCTTTCAGGGTAGCATCGCCAAGGCTTGCAATGTAACCTTTTTCCTGGCGGTACAGCCATTTGGCCACGCGTTCATCAATTTCTTCGTAGTGATTGATGTGAATCCACTCTTCGTAGGATGCGTCAAGCGGGCAGCCGAGCTTCTCCTCGAGCAGTCTGGTAAAGTCGATCCGGTCGGCCCTCTCCAACATTTTATTCCAGAAGTCGAGAACCTCCTCGACATGCTCATGGATTTCATAGCGTCTTGCACCGCCGTCGTAGATGATGCATTTTTCAAACAGCGGATCACGCATGGAAAGAGTTTCTCTTCGGAACTCCGGTGCAATGATACCGTCTTTCCAGTAGAAATCGACATCCGGCAGATTGATTCCGGATACGCCCCTGTCCTGATAGGTGCTGAAGATTCCTTCGTAATATACTGTGATAAAGCCTTCAAACTCCGGCCAGAACTCACGGATTTCTTTGGTGAGACGTTCCAGAATCTTGATTCCGGTTGTGCCGCCGATCGTAAAGATGATAATGTTGCGAAGGGAAGCACCATGCTCACGATAGAAATCGGTTACGTAGCGCAGGCAGTGGATCAGCGTCTCACCCGTTGCGATGATATCGCCGATCAGAAGTGTGCTTCCCGGAACCATCGTCAGCTTGCTGTACTTGATTTCCAGTCCTGCGATTTCTTCCTCTTTAAAGACACGCTCACTTGACAGAAAGCTGATGTCATGTACACGAATGTGTTCGCGGTAGCAGCTTTCCTCCAGCGGATAATTCAAAGCACCGCGCAGGATGGAAAGGATGTTGGCTGCGGTTACTTTTCCCTGCTCTTTAAAATAATAAAGCATCTGTGAAGTGGACGGGATCAGGCAGTGATAAACCTCATACCCGACAACCTCCGGTGTGTTCAGAAGTTTTCTTGTCTCTGCTTCGGAAACGACATAGTATTCGTTTTCATAATCGCCGCCTGCGAGGCGGTAGCAGTCCACGCCCTGTTCCGAAAACTCCGGCACCAGTTTTACTTCATTCCATTTTTCCATTCAAAAGTTCCTCCCGGTTTTCCCTCTTTGGTAAACATCATATAGGTAGTTCATTCTGTTTGCTATAAACTTTTAACAGTGTAAGGTGTAGCAACCTGATTGTCAAGGGAAAAGGCGAATTTACATGATTTTCTTGCAGAAGAAGGGAATGCGCCGCGATAAAAAATTTTACCGGGTTTTGCCTTCTCCGGAAAAATATTCCTTTGTAAGCTCCACAACCTTGCCCGAAAGCAGGAAGAGCGCAATCAGGTTTGGGATTGCCATGAGGCCGTTGAAGGTCTCGGCAATGCTCCACATCAGGCCAAGATTTGCGGTGGCGCCAAGGATGGCAACCAGCGCATAGGCGGCCATAAAATATTTTGTGATTCTTTCGGAGAATAAAAACTCGATGCAGCGTGCACCGTAAAGTCCCCATCCGAGAATTGTGGAAAAGGCGAAGCAGCACATCGCGAACGCGGTGAGCAGCGAAACCCAGTTTCCGTATGTAAGGGTAAAACCGCTGATGGTCAGCTCTGCGCCGGCAGCCTGTCCGTAGGTGATGGAAGTACCGCTGCAGAGAATAACAAGTGCAGTTAAGGTACAAATCACGATCGTATCAGTAAATACCTCAAAGATACCGAACATACCCTGTTTGACCGGCTTTTTTGTGTCGGCACAGGCGTGCGCGATCGAACCGGTACCAAGACCTGCCTCGTTTGAGAAAATACCGCGGGACACACCTTTTTTTACACTCATAAGCATGCTTCCGACGATACCGCCTGTAACGGCGGAGGGACGGAAGGCGCCCTCAAGGATCGAAACGAAAACAGACGGAATCCGGTTGAGGTTCAGCAAAATTACACCGATGGCAAGGACAATATAAAACAGAGCCATAAACGGAACGAGCTTTTCTGTTACCTGTGCGATCCGTTTGACACCGCCGAGCAGGATCAGCGCTACGAGTGCCGCAATGATGATACCCTGAAACAGGTTGGAGGTCGGGATCGCGTCCTTTGAGATCACATGGTAATTCATCAGTGCGGAGTTGACTGCGGTTGTGATGGTGTTGACCTGCGTTGCATTTCCGGTTCCGAACACAGTCAGTACACCGAAAGCAGCGAAAAGATAGGCCAGAAAATGCCATTTTTTGCTGAGACCGTTTTTGATGTAATACATCGGTCCGCCGACGAGTTCTCCGTTGGCGTTTTTCTCGTGATAGAAAACAGCCAGTGTTACCTCGGCAAATTTCGTACACATGCCGAGCAGGGCGGAAACCCACATCCAGAACACGGCACCGGGTCCGCCGATAGCGATAGCGCCGGCGACACCGGCAATATTACCGGTACCGACCGTGGCGGCAAGTGCTGTACAGACCGCCTGGAACGGTGTAATTGCGCCATCGGAAGCATCTCGTTTGCGGAACATTCTTCCGAGCGTTGTGCGGATCGCATACGGGAATTTTCGAATCTGGAGAAAACGGGTGCGCAGACTCAGGTAAAGGCCGACACCGAAAATGCAGATCATAGCCGGAACACCCCAGATAAAATTGTTCACGGCATTGTTGATGGTTTCAATCAGTTGGAGCATAGATACCTCTTTCTTTTTCATAAGCAGAAGCACTTTTTTGGAAGATCAGTGCTTTCATAAAGTAACACAATGCAAAAAGTATATCATCTCAGACGAGATTTGCAAGTTTTTTTCGAGAAAAAACGCGGAACCCCCAAATTTTTTGCGATTCCGGAAAGATATATTTTCTCTAGCCTTATGGGTTTACCATGAGCCAGGCGGTTTTTTACGTTTTCTTCCAGTTTTTGTGAAGGAATGCAGCGAAATATGATAGAATAGAGAAAAAACAGAAAAGAGGATTATTGCCATGTTTCAGGTAATTGATATGCACTGCGACACCATCCCGGCGCTGCAGTGGAAGGAAAAACAGGAGCATCTTGCGGATGCGGATCTTCAGATCAATCTGGATAAGCTGGAAAAGGGCGGCAGCCTCTGCCAGTGCTTTTCTCTGTTTACGTTCCTGAAGGGACTGAAAGACGAAACACCGTTTGAGCATGTGAGAAAGCTGGCTGATCTCTGGAAATCAGAGGTGGAACGGTATCCGGACCGCATTTGTCAGATCAAAACGTATGCGGATCTGATGCAGGTACAGAAGGAAGGAAAAATAGGCGCGGTGATGACCGTCGAAGAGGGTGGTGTTTACGAGGGAAGTATTGAAAAACTGCATACGATGTACGATCTCGGCGTGCGGATTTCCACACTGACCTGGAACTTCCCGAATGAACTCGGATTCCCAAACCCGGCGCAGGAAGAGGGAAAGCCATATCTTCCGGATCTTGAAAACGGGCTGACGCCGACCGGTATTACCTTTGTCGAGGAGATGGAGCGGCTCGGCATAGTGATCGATTTATCACACTTAAATGATGCCGGAATCCGCGACGTTTTTGCGCATACGAGAGGTCCGGTCATTGCGTCCCATTCCAATGCGCGCGGCGCGTGCTTCCATCTGAGAAACCTTTCGGATGAAATGATTCGTCAGCTCGCAGAGCGTGGCGGCGTCACTGGTATCAATTTCTGTCCGTCGTTTCTGCGCGAGGAGGAGCCGGCAGCGAAAAAGGCATCGACGATGGATATGGTACGCCATATGAAATATCTGCGAAACGTCGGCGGCATCGACATCATCGGCCTTGGAACCGATTTTGACGGTTTCAGCGGTGAAACGGATGTGCCGGACACCGCGCATATGCAGCATCTCGCAGATGTGATGAGCCACGACGGTTTCACCGATGAAGAGATCGAGAAGGTCTTTTCCAAGAATGTACTTCGGGTGTTTAGAGAATGCTGGAAATAAAACTACAGCTCTGGTGATGCCGCCAGAAGCTCCTTTGTATAATCATTCTGCGGATGCGCAAACAGTTCTTCCGTCTCCGCGTTCTCCACAATCCGGCCTTCTTTCATCACGAGAACCCGGTCGCACATCTGATAGATCACGTTGAGGTCATGCGAGATAAAGAGAATCGAGAGCTGAAGCTCCTCCTGAAGCTGAACCATCAGCTCCATGATCTGCTTCTGAATCGTCACATCGAGAGCGGAAACCGGTTCGTCGGCAAGGATCAGACGTGAGCCCTGGATCAGTGCGGCCGCGATGCTGACTCTCTGGCGCTGGCCGCCGGAGAGCTCATGCGGGCGGCGTTTCAGGTGCTCTGCGGAGAGGCCGACTCTTTCGGCCATCGCAAGAACCCGTTTTTTTCGTTCTTCTTTTGGAACCTTCTGCATCCGAAGCGGCTCCTCTAAAATCCAGGAGATTTTCTTCGCAGGATTCAGGGAAGAAAACGGATCCTGGAAAATCATCTGCGGATGGTCGACCTGCGAAATTATTTCGCCCTCATCTGGGCGGATAAATCCTAAGATCACTTTGGAGAGTGTCGATTTTCCGCATCCGCTCTCTCCGACGAGACCGAGAATTTCATTTTCATGAAGCTCGAAAGAGATATCATGAAGCACCGTTTTTCTCTGCTTTCCCTCCTGATAGGAGGCAGAAATATGGCTGACTTTCAGAATGTTGTTCGGACTGATTTCTTCCATGGGTTATTTCTCCTTTTCCGCCGGCGGAGCAGCTTTTTTGTCAGAGCCTGTCGGCCATTGAGCTGTTGGAGCGATTTTGAT
Organism: Blautia sp. TM10-2; assembly: GCF_003480845.1. NCBI lineage: Bacteria > Bacillati > Bacillota > Clostridia > Lachnospirales > Lachnospiraceae > Blautia > Blautia sp. TM10-2. The sequence continues at coordinate 133,241 of NZ_QUJZ01000014.1, forward strand.
TCGCTTTCGCAGCGATGTTCGTCGGTTCGGAATTGCATCGAGCAGGCGGCGGGTGTAGTCTTCCTTCGGGTGGAAAAAGACATCGTCCACACTGCCGGATTCCACAATCGTCCCATGATTCATGACGATGACCCGGTCACAGAGCGAACGGATGACGCCGAGGTCGTGTGAGATAAAAAGAATCGCCGTGTGATGGCGTTCATTGATTTTTTTCAGCAGCTTTAAGATCTGCGACTGAATCGTCACATCAAGAGCTGTTGTCGGCTCGTCTGCAATCAGAAGCTTCGGTTCTGTAATGAGTGCCGCAGCGATCATCACCCTCTGGCGCTGACCGCCGGAGAGCTGGTGAGGGTATTTTTTGCAAAGCTTTTCCGGGTCGGGAAGCTCGACCTCATGCATTATGGCAAGAACCTTTTCATGACGTTCTGCCGGTGTGCAGCTCTCATGGATCAGCAGTCCTTCTGCAATCTGTTCTTCAATGGTCAGAACCGGATTTAAAGAGGTCATCGGTTCCTGAAAAATCATGCTGATTTCTTTTCCGCGGATGCGCTGCAGATCCTGGCTGGAAGCGTGCGCAACGGAAGAATCTTCGTAGAGAATTTCTCCGCCGGATACGGCAGAATTTTCCTTTAAAAGGTGCAGAATGGAGAGCGCCGTCTGGGTTTTGCCGGAACCGGATTCCCCGACAATGCCAAGCGTCTCACCTTCTTCTAAGGAAAAGGAGATGCCTTTTACCACTTCGGTCGGTGGCGTGGTATCGTAAAATGCAATTTTTAAGTCACGTACATCGAGAAGTGCCATATCAGTTACCGCCTTTCTTCTGTAATCCGTCGCCGAGGAGCGATACGCCAAGCGCCAGTAAAATGACGGCAAGACCGGGGAAAACAGAGCCCCAGGGAGCAGTCATCAGATACGTCTGGGATTCTGAGAGCATCCGTCCAAGCGAGGCATCGGGCGGCTGGACACCGATGCCGAGAAAGCTCATGCCGGCCTCGGAGAGAACGGCGTTGTTGAAACCGATTGCTGCCATCGAAAGAAGGGACGGGACCGTATTTGGCAGGATATGTACAAATATGATCCGAAGATGGGAAACACCCATCAGACGGGCACTTTTGACATAGTCCATATCTTTGCGTGCGAGAAATTCGCTTCTGGTGATACGTGCAAAGCTCGGAATGAATACGATACCGAGTGCAAGGATCACGTTGTATTTGCCGGGACCCAGCAGCGCGATAAATACCAGCGCCAGCAGGATTCCCGGAAAGGAAACAATGACATCGTTTATGCGCATCAGGATTTCGTCAATCCATCCGCCAAAATACCCGGTGAACGCACCGACGAGGACGCCAATGGTTCCGCCGAGCAGCAGAGTAGCGAAAGCGACGAAGAAGGTTGTACCGGTTCCTTTTAAGACGCGGCTGAAAATATCGCGTCCAAAGTGATCGCAGCCGAACGGGTGCGACAGAGAGGGAGCAGCAAACTTGGCTGCGCCGTTCATTGCATCCGGGTCGTACGGTGTGTAGAAAAAGCCGATCAGAAGAAACAGAAGCATAAAAGCGGTGAGAACAGCTCCGATGATCAGCGTGAGATTGCGTTTCTTTTTCATAATGAAAACCCTTTCCTTTGTCGTGGGCGGCTCCCCATGACCTTTCGGTCGCGGGAGCTGATGATCGAAAGCTCCCGTCAGTCTTTTACGCGGATACGCGGATCAATTCTGCCATACAGCAGATCTACCACGAAATTGATGATAATAATGAGGGCGGCGATCAGTACAAGGATGCCCTGAACCACGGGGTAATCGCGGTTGGAGATCGAAGTGATCAGAAGATTGCCCATGCCCGGAATCGAAAAAACCTGTTCCAGAATAATGCTGTTTGCCACAATATCTGCGATTGTCATGCCCCAGAAGGTCAGTACCGGAATCAGGGCGTTTTTCAGCACATGGTGATACATAACACGGCGTGTACTGTTTCCGCGGGAATAGGCGGTGCGCACATAGTCGGCATCGAGCTGCGAGAGCACAGAGCTGCGCAGCATTTTGACAGCCATGGAACAGCGCGGAAGTGCAATGGCGGCAGACGGTGCAACAAGATAACCGATAAAACCGGAAAAATTTTCAGAAATCGGCACATAGGCGCCCGGCTGAAACCATTTGAGAATCAGACCGAAAAGATACGTGATCAGAATACCGATGAAAAATCCCGGCACAGACATGATCACCTGATTGATCGTCATGATCAGCCGGTCCAGATGGCCTCCGGCGTGCTGTGCTGTGAAAATGCCGATGGGAATCGAGACAACAAGGATCATCAGGAATGCGATAACGGTGATAGCGATGGTAATCGGAACTTTATCGCGGATCAGTTCTCCGACCGGCATCGAGTACGAATACGAGGTGCCGAGATCTCCATGAAAAAAGCCGGTTACCCACGAAGCATACCGTTCCAGAACCGGCCGATCCAGTCCCATTTCCTTTTGCAGAGCCTCAATCCGCTCCGGCGTCGCCTCCGTGCCAAGCTGCGATTTTGCCGCATCTCCGGGTATGACGGAAAAGGCAAAGAACGATAAAAAGGATACAAGAAGCAGCGTAAGAAGGAGAGAGCCGAATTTCTTTGCAATGTATTTCATGAATGGAAATTCCTCCTTGTGTAATGTAGGATACTCCGGGAATTTTTCCCGGCTTATAAAAGCAGGCACAGAAAAGCTTCGGGCGTATCGGCTGAAGGTTTTCGTGCACGTCATTTTTATTGTAGACAATGCAGGTGTAAATAGCAAGATAAAATTGGAATATCTCGAATTACAGAATAACAGGAAAAGGCCTCTTGCATAACCGGTGTGGATGATGCAAAAAGCCTTTGATAAATGCCTTCGATAAATCCCCTGTTTAGTTTTCCATTTCCCGTCCGAGATACGTTGCCGCTACCTGGAGGAGCTTTTTTTCCGTGTCGCCCGGCAGGGACTCCCTGTCTTTGCCGCAGAGAATGACCGAACCGATGGCATCACCGGAGGAGAGAATCGGAAAAATGAGCTCCGGCAGAGGAGTAGTATTGTCTGTGTTTTCCAAAATTGAAAAATAAGCCTTTTCACCGGGACGCGCAAGTACTGTTTTCCGGTTCAGAATCGCCTCCTCCAGCCGGCTGCTGATGGACTTGCCAAGATAATTTTTCTGTTCCGGCCCGTTTGCCGCCACAATCTGTTCCTGATCCGAAACACAGACGAGACATCCGGTCACCGTTGAAATTGATTTTGTAAACCCTGCTGCGCATTCCGCCAGCTCTTCGATCGGTGAGTATTTCTTCAGGATAATCTCACCCTCCCGTCCGGTATAAATTTCCATGGCCTGTCCTTCCCGGATCCGCATCGTGCGCCGGATTTCCTTGGGAACTACCACACGCCCCAGATCATCAATCCTTCGAACAATTCCCGTCGCTTTCATATGAAAAATTCCTCCTGTTTCCGCAATGTACTTTCCATAATTTGTGCTGTATGGGTAGTATGTGGAAAAACAGGTGGAATTATGCATGGAAAAAAGAAACAGTATTTCCGCTGTTTGCAGCAATTTCGGAAAAAATACAGTGGAACAGCAGTGGTTAGTCTGGTTGCTCCTTTTACAGAAGACTGCGGTCTTTTCCGAGATAGAACAAAGCGATCGTATCCGGTCCGACGTGGCTTCCGGTGCAGTAATCGTAGGAAGTATTGATAAACTCACGCACCTTCACTCTTTTCTGGATTTCTTCCATCATATAAAGAGATTCCTCATAGGCATCTGCATGTGCGATTCCGACGATCTGCTTTTCCGGTTCTTCGATCGTTTCACAGAAAAGACGGATCAGTTCATTTAAAACGGCTTTGCGTCCGCGGACATTCTTGTAGGAAACAATATAGCCATCTTCACTTCCACGCAGAATCGGTTTGATTTTCAGCATATTTCCGACCACAGCGACACTTCCCTTGATTCTTCCGGTACGGGAAAGATATTTCAGATCGCCGACGGTGAAAACACCGTTCATTTTGCCGACGTAGGTTTCCAGAAGATCTGCCGCTTCGTCTACGTTCATGCCCCGATCGCGCATTTCGCTGGCATAGATGGCGAGGATGCCCTGTGCAAGAGAGGCATTCAGGGAATCGACGAGGCGGATTTTACGTTTTCCGCCGTATTCCTCAAGAAGCTCCTCGGCAGCAAGTCTTGCGGAGTTATAAGTTCCGCTGATGTTTTTGCTTAAGGAAAGATAGATGACATCCTGATCTGCCTCAAGAGCGGTGCGGAACGCATCCGCAAAATTTGCGGTGCTGATCAGTCCGGTCTTGATTTCACAGCCGGTGCGCATGGCATTGTAATATTCTTTTCCTTTTGCAAGCTCCTCTTCCGGTGACAGATCCGGGTCGAAGCAGACCAGCTCTTTTCCATTCACAAGATTGACGAAAGAAACGACATGGATATCGTATTTTTTCGCAGTAACAGCAGGCAGATTTGCTGCTGAATCAACAAAAACCTGAAACATACATAAATTCTCCTTTGTAGTGTAAATGTCCCCCAAAATGATGTAACTTTTGATAAGCATTGTAGCACATTGTATCACCAAAGAAGAGAGATTTCAATGGAAGATAGACAACATACTACAAAGGAGTGTGCCGACAAGTTGATTCCTGAAATCATCTGTTTTCGGAAGAAATTTGACCAGGTATCAATGCATAGTAATAATGACCAAAAACGGCAGACGTATTTTTAGTAAAAACCGCTTTTGAAATAAAATCGTTTTATCTATAAATGAGCAAGTTCGTGATTTTGCATAAAAGAAAGACACCTTGATTCTTGATGTTGTATAATGAAAGTGACGAAACAAACATTTACAACATTTACGAAAGAAGGTGCCTCTTGCAAATACTATACATCATTCTTTATTCATATACAACCAGCTTAAGCAATTAAGGATAGAGTAAACTTACTGTCAGTTGGAGAGTTGCAGAAGATTCCCTGCTATGAACTTGACCAGATTGTTTTCTCATAGTCTACTTCTCCCACAGTGTTTTGGTAGCATTTCGTATTTGCTGAAGGTACATGAAAGTGTTCTCCTGTTAAATAATATTCTGTAAGTTATTTTCTATAGATATCCGCTGATAGTAGGTATCTATGATATCCTGCAAAGTAATCGTATTCATTTTTTCTTCGGCAGCCTTTTGAATTTCATTATAAAATCCCTGCAAAGATAACTGAATGTTAATACCAACGCCACAATCTGGATTGGTATGAGTATCTAAATGAAGCAATGGTTTATCACCTTCAACTGCTTTATAAATATCCAGCAATGTAATCTGATCGGCTGGTTTTGAAAGAGAAGGACGGGCATGTCCGGCTACACTGGTCATAAGTTCAGCTTTTTTTAGTTTTAACATAAGCTGGCGTACAAAGCCGGGATTTGTATGGACACTTTCTGCAATTGAGGCACTGGAGAGGGATTTTTCCTGGTTGATAGCAATCAGAACCATCACATGAACAGTATCACTTAATTTCGTTGAATATTTCATGATAAGAAACTCCTTGTAGTATGATATAATGATCTTGTTTTCACGTTTTTGGGATGAAAATATTTCTGGTTTGTTTAAAACATCCTAAGTTCTCAACAGTTCTTTTTAATGTGTTGATAAACTGTACATTTTTTAATGCTTTGATGATTGTAAATAATATAATTACAACTATAATGGAGATTAAAGGAAAAGTCAACACAGATACTATAAATGCTCACAAAGGAGAACTTATGGAATACAAAAATCAAACAGAAAATCGTGCATTTCAGGAAATGTTGCAGGCAGCAGTAAAACGGCTGCAAAATCGTTCCGGAGAGGAGATTGCTGCAAAAAGCGGGGCTGTTTTTCATAGCAGCCGGAATGTGCTTGAAGTACTGAGTTTTTATGAAACAATTGAAATTCAACTCCCTGAGTTTCGTATTAACTCAAACGTGGACGAATGGCATTATCTGACATTGCTGCATTATCTGGATATGGCCGATGGCACAGAAGGCTCACAGAAGCTCATTACTTTTGGTAACCTGAAAGATGGATTGATACGGGGAACCAAGTTTGACCGGACTGCAGAGCAGAAACTGGAAAAGCTTTTGCAGGATAAAGATCCTGAGAAAATTCAGAAAGCATGTAAAAACCTGGGTGCAGAATTCACAGAGACAAAGGCGGATCTGTGTGCTGTTTTTCCAGTTCTGCCAAGATATCCGGTAACTTTAAAGATATGGTTTGCAGATGAAGAATTTCCTGCATCTGGCAAAATATTTCTTCAGGATCATGCCGATCATTATCTGAGTGTAGAAGATGCGGTAACAGTTGGAGAAATTTTGCTGCAAAAATTATCGGAAGCCTTTTCTTCTCTCTGATCATGAATCAGAAAACTTTCCAACCCGGCTTTGATAAATTTGTCGATTACTGTCTGAATCTGTTTCCAGTCATTACAGTGATTGCGGAGCATCAGTCTGTTGATGGAAAGGCAGCCATTCATTTGAAAATAAAAAACCGATTCTGCCTGTTCAAAGGTCAGGAGGCTGTGTGACATAAGCCAGGTCACATAGCCTTCTTTTGTATTTTCTGCTATTTTTTCCAGAAGAATAGGGGCAATTGCATCATCCAGAAACAGTGCCCTGTATTGTGATTCCATCTGTATTTTCTGACAGAACGGATAGGAACAGCTTTTTTGATTTAGACAGAATAAATGATCTACAGTTGTTAACATATCCTGAGTCATATCATTAAAAATATCTGATAATACATCATGGATATCGTAGTAATGAAGATAAAAAGTGCCACGGTTGATTTCAGCATTTTTGCAGATCTCTGTAACTGTAATTTTCGTAAAACTTTTCTGATTTAACAACTCTAAGAACGTATCTTTTATGGTTTGCCTGGTATAGCGGGTACGGCGATCTTGTTTTCTCGTTTTTTCTGACATTATATACTCCTGTATTAGTTAGTATCATATAATTTCTCAACAATTTTTCTGATGTGTTGAGTAACCATACAAATCTCACAGATTGATTATTGTAATTTATATAGTAACAACTATAATGAGGTTTAAAGAAAAAGTCAACAGATTGTTCAGAATTTTAGGAGGAAAAACATGGGACATGTAATTGCAGTATCAGGAAAAGGCGGCGTAGGAAAAACAACTCTTTGTGGATTGTTGATCCAGTATTTATGTGAAAGCGGAAAACGTCCGGTCCTAGCGGTGGATGCAGATGCAAATGCAAATTTGAACGAAGTGCTCGGTGTTGAGCCGGAGGTCACACTTGGGGAGCTGAGAGAAGAAATTGAGCGGGCAGGCATAGACCCACGATATCAGATTCCCTCCGGTATGACAAAACAGGCATATCTGGAAATGCGTCTTTCTGATGCGATTGCAGAAGAAGACGATTATGATTTGATGGTAATGGGACGAACCCAGGGACAGGGCTGCTATTGTTTTGTAAATGGCCTTGTGCAGACCCAGGTTCAGAAACTGCAAAGCCATTATCCATATATTGTGGTTGATAACGAAGCGGGTATGGAACACATCAGCAGAGGAATTCTGCCAATGATGGAAGTTGCGATTCTTGTGAGTGACTGTTCCAGAAGAGGTGTTCAGGCAGCCGGACGTATTGCAAAGCTGATGAATGAATTAAACTTTAAACCACAGAAAACTGGATTAATCGTGAATCGTGTTCCGGATGGAAAACTGGATGCCGGAACTCTGGAAGAAATCCGAAATCAGGGATTGGAACTGTTAGGCGTTGTACCACATGATGACCAGGTATATCAGTATGACTGTGATGGAAAGCCGATCATACGGCTTCCGAAAGATTCTCCTGTAAGAAGTGCACTGGGAGAAATTGTAAAGAAGTTAGGATTGTGAGTTGGAGGATTGGAAGTTTGAAAACTGCGCGTCGCATTCTCGTTACTTCAGCCTGCAAATAAAAAGTCA